>CALWXG010000134.1 GCA_944385435.1 uncultured Oscillospiraceae bacterium | reverse complement strand
GCGATCTTTTCATCCGTTTCTTCACTGTGGTTGTGATAGATCACTCGATTCCGATCATCTGCCTGCGTATAATGCTCCAACTCTTCTGGCAGCTTTTCTTGCTTCTCTACTTCTTTTGCCAGGTTCGCTGTGCACGTATACAGCAATTCCAGCCGGCTCATCCGCTTGATATTCGATGCCACCATCATGCTGTCCATCCGCTTCAGACTGCTGTCCACCCGCATCAACTCTGCCATTTCCCTGGACAGTGACAGGATCGTTCCTTTCAACAAGTCTATTCCCGTTTCTTTTTCGTACGTGCTGCACCGCTCCCGGAACCGCCCCAATGTCCGATCGCTCATCGGCTGCTCCGCATACCCTGTCGTGTGCAGTGCATACTGATACCTCACGTCGAATATCATCTCGTTCATCAGTTCTTCGTCCGACAGCCCCGTCAATTCCTTGAGGATCAGCGCTCCTATCTGCACATTCACAGGCGTATTCGGACGAGAGTCCTTGCTGCTGTACAACACGCGATAGGGCTCTTCTTCAATTCGAGGAAAGATTTCTTCTGCAAAATATTTCGCCCAGGAGCGATTCAGAAATTTTTTGCCCCGCTCTGTCAGCACACTGTAGCTGTCATACAGCGATGTCTGTTCATTCCACGCTTTGTTCGGTACAAATGACATCTTACAGCCCCACCTTTCCTCTAGTGTCTCTATTATACCAGAGTTTCCTCCCGCTGTCTTTCCTTTTCTTCATCCAGACCTTTTGACGCTTAAATCATACTATTTATATATCGCCTTTGTTTTTCTAAAGTCCATTGACAAATCTACAATTTCATATTATAATACTTGTTATATAACATAAATTATGTTTTGGAGGACACAATAATGCCACCGAAAGCAAAGATTACAAAAGACATGGTCATTGACGCCGCTTTTGAGGTTGCCCGTGAACAGGGTGCTGAAAACATCAATGCAAGAACAGTCGCAAAAAAACTCGGTTGCTCTACACAACCCGTTATGTACCACTTTGTAACGATTGAGGAATTGAAAAAGACGGTCTATGCAAAAGCAGACTGCTATCATTCGGAATACTTGATGAACATTAAAAACACACAGAACGGCGTTATGCTTGGCATTGGACTAAACTATATCCGATTTGCGATTGAAGAACCACAACTATTTCGTTTCCTTTTTCAATCCAATTTTTTTGCAGGAAGAACAATGGTTGAGATGATAGATGCTGAGGAACTTATGCCTGTTATTTCAACAATGCAAGAGGCAATTGGCGAAAGCAAGGAGCAGGTGAAAAAAATCTTTTTGACAGTTTTCTTATTTGCTCACGGTTATGCAAGTATGATTGCAAACAATTCATTAAAATATGACGAAGAACTGATAAAAGCTCATTTAGAACGGGCTTATCGTGGAGCAATATTGGCGGTACATGAGGAAGCAAAGTGAAAAAATTATATATTTTGATTACTATAGGATACGCATTTGTACTTACAGATACACTAGCTAAAAGTCAGTTTACAAATACCAATGGCGAGGTGGATTAACAATATGGTAAATAAAAATTTTGAATAAGTACTCTGCCCTGTTTTCAAAAACAAAATTGCAAATACGGGCAGATAAGGGGCGAAAAACTTTCCTCTTTTCTGTCTCAAGTGCAAGCAGGAAAGTTTGATTAACACAAAGGATTTACAGGTAAACTTATGCTTATTATGGCACTTATACTAAACTTGGTAATTTTAGGTTGCGAATTATACGCTCTTGGACACATCAAGGGCAAACTGAATATACTAAAATACTATACATATCTACAAAATTTCTTATCACTAATTATAAGTTTTGTTTGTTCTGTATATCTGACCATCAGTATAATTTCTGGTGAAACGATGCCAGAATTTGTAATAGGGCTGCGATATGTTGCAACCTGTGGACTGGTAGTCACAATGTTCATATTCATTGTATTTCTTGGTAATGGAAAGAAGATTGCAATTACAGAAGACGATTTTCTGTCAGGATTCAGCCCTAAAAAGGCAAATATCATTTTTCATTATGTTTGCCCGATGGTATCTTTGTTGAGTTTTGTGGTTTTTGAAAGGCAAGTCGATTTAACTAATGATATATGGACAGGGATTGTTGCAATTCCTTCGTGTACATATTGGATAGTATATATCGTTCTTTCTAAAACTAAATTATGGGAAGAACCGTATGACTTTACAGCGGCAAGCAAGAAAAATAATTTACTTGAAATTTTGACTGTGCTGCTGATTCCGTTGTCATTTATAGCTATTTCGTTTGTTTTATGGAATATTAAATAAATTCCCGTTTATAGGGGAAAGCAAACACATTATCAAAGAGCCAGACGCATAGACGCAGAGCCAAACAGTATAAACAGGCAGCGGCTTTGCAAAGGCAAGGCTGCTGCCTGTTTGACTTATTTTGATGATATGGAGGTGGCGCATTGAAAAAAGAAAAATGGGTGCTATGCCCGATCTGTAACAACAAGACCCGGATTAAAGTGCGTCCAGATACGGTGCTTGAAAACTTCCCGCTATTCTGCCCCAAATGCAAGCAGGAAACTATAATCAGCGTAACCGGGCAGAATGTGTTTGCGGTCAATAAAACCGAACATGGTGTGGAGAATCACCATGAAAAAGGCCATTTGTAAAATAGCAAGCGTTATTATGGCTGTGTTAACGGTCATCGCTATCATAGGCGCAGTAACCGTAATGGGTAGCGGCTTTTTGGATTTGAGCAATATCGCCCGGTATTTCCTCATTGGCTTTGCTGCTGTTTTCGGCATTGCCGCTGTGATGACCGGAAGATACGGTTGGAAGTCCAGATAAACTTCCCCCTGTTCTGCCCCAAATGCAAACAGGAAACAATCATCAACGTAACCGGGCAAAATGTAGTTGCGATAAGAACATCGTAAAGTAAATAACAAATTAAATACATCAGTTATCACAGAGCCAGACGCATAGACGCAGAGCCGATAACCCGCAAGCCTTTTTTGGCGCGGATTATCGGCTTTTGCTTTTTATGGTGGCAATCAATAAAGAGCCGCCGTTAAAAATATATACGACGACTTTATGAAAAACGCGGCGGTATCAAGGAGGTATCGCCGTGTTACTTTTCTTACGACATAATTCGACTATCTTTTACATACGAAAAAAAGCCTTTATCCGCCAGCGGGATATTTTAGCTATGAGTATGAACTGTCAGTACATCTAAATATTGCTCACAATTCCTTTGCGCTCGTCCGCGTCTTGCGGGCGGGCGCATTTTGTTTATTTCAATTTATTTTTGAAAGGAGCAACAAAGAGCCATCTCCCGAACGGGTACGGAGCGAAAGGGGCAGAGAGGACAAGCCTTTAACTCCCGTCCTCTACTCCACGCGGGAAGGAGGTGAACTCTATGGAGCTATCTTCTTCCGACAAGGAAAGAATACAACATCAGTATGACGCATTGGCAAAGAAAACGTTGGTAGGCGAAGCGAAAAGCTACCGCCGCAC
>CALWXG010000133.1 GCA_944385435.1 uncultured Oscillospiraceae bacterium | reverse complement strand
GGTTCTGTAACTGGCCGGAAATCGTGTCCTCACCTGGCCGGGCATTATGGCCCTGACTGGCCCGAAATTACGGCCCTGCCGGCCCGTTACGGTGACAATCTGCAACGAGTTACCATTATTCTTTCATGACATGCTGTTTTGGGCACTCTACCAAAGGCTAAGAGACAAAATTGTTGATTTGGATTCTGCAATAAACCAACACGCCCATTTGCTGAATGAAGGCAGTCTATATTCTCGCGGTGGTCTGCACGATGTTCTTTTCCTATTAAAATCATTTGATCTCGACATTAAACTCAGCCGCCCATTTGGTACGATATTCGGTTATGGCAGAACAAGCGACTTTAAATATTTGAAATGCCGTGAGGAAGGGTAGATAGTTTCGAGGCCCTTATATGTTTATTGTTTCACATAATGCGTAATTGGGGGCGTTTTTTGATGGAGGAAAGAAAAAAACATTTGAAATATGCAGTTGCTACTCACACCATTGAAAAGTTGTTTCCCAGCGAAGATGCTTTGCGTCTGTGTGAGCAGGTATCTGATGGCAGCCTCGATGCAAACGATGCGGTAGAGTCTATCTTAAAGAAGTATGATTTGAAACGAGTTCCTGCCCATGGATAGTGGTTTTGGTAAGTATGATGTGTATGCCGTGGCAGGTTCCATCTACTGTTATCGGGATACCAATGTTTTGAAAAATCACTTTGGCCTACGGGATAGCACAATCGGTGTATGATACAAACAATTTTCAGGATGTAGTTGTCTCCTGACTCAGAATCTTGGTGTGGGTAAAGCCTCCTACATCAGTTCCACAGGTACGACAATTTTACGACACAAGCCTAGATTTTATCCGACCTTAGGTATCCGGTATCCTTGAAATAGAGCCGTTTTTCGAGACATTTCAAACGCTTGATCTGATTCACACGCAAGAGGTCACAGATTCGAGTTCTGTAGTCTCCACCAGAATGTGTTGATAAAAAAGATGCACAGCAAAAACACCGCACAAATGTGCGGTGTTTTTGCATTTTCGGAAGAAAAACAAGAAAAATCAAGACAAATTGTACCAAAGCGAAAATTGGGACTCCGTTTTTGAAAAATCACGGATTCAGAGATGCAACAGGGCAAAAAGTGACTCGAACCCTGCCTCTCTCCCCTACCAGAGCCGCCTGCGGCCCACTGAACGATTCGGTGGGCCGCAGGCGGCTTTTTCATTTCAATCACAGAGGTGATAAAAGTGACCAACCACAGGAATCCTGCCCGCTCCCGCGGTCCCCCCGAACCCCAATTCCGTGCACAAAGATAGAACAGGAGCGTGTCAACCATGAATCACAAAATTGCAAGCTATCTACTCTGGCGAAGAGGCATGTTGACAGCCCTCCTCAGCCTGACCTGCGTTCTGTTGGTCGTTGCACTAACCGGCTGCCAGGACACGACAGGCCAGCCCACGCCCACTGGCCTCGTCTATGACGACGCCGCCATTGAGGGCGGCTGGGAGAGCCTCAGCGAGGAGGAGATCGTAGACTCCCTCAACGAAAAAGTGGAAGATGGGTACATCAACATTTCCATGAACGCAGCCCCCGTTTTTGCCGACGGGCAGTCCGAGGGCAATCTCATGATCGTCAATGAATCTATCAACCGCTATCCCCAGCAGGTAACTATCATCTTGGCCGACACCGGGGAGACCATCTACACCTCTGCCGCCATCCCTGTGGGCAGCAAGATCGCCGCCGACACCCTGGATGCGGACCTGGAGGCGGGCACCTACGAGTGCACCGCCATGTTCCACTCTCTGGACCCGGACACCGGGGCCATCCTGGGCTCTGCCGGGGCCAACATCACTATCACTGTTCAACATTAATCATCACAACACTGAATTTGTAAAGGAGACTTTCACTCATGAAAAACAAGAATCTGAAGCGTTTCGCCGCCCTGTCCATGGCTCTGTGCCTGTCCCTGTCCCTCATGACCGCTGCCTCTGCCTCCAACGAGGCCACTGCTTCCGGCGGCACTGCCTCCTCCGACGTCACCCTCTCCTCCACGGCCGACGGCACCATGGGCGGTGACCCTGCGGCCACCGCCATGTCCGTCACCGTGCCCACGGTTCTGCCCATCGCTGTGGGTACCGACGGCAGTGTGGCCACCGCCACCGACGCCAAGATCACCAACAACAGCTACGGCGCGGTAAAGGTGTCCTCCGTGTCCATCCAGGCCGCCGAGGGCTGGCATCTGGCGGACTTCGAGACCAATATGGCGAACGAGAAGGTGGACAGCAGCCTCATCGGCTTTGCCCTGACCATCGGGGGCGGCGCCCAGCTGGCCACCGATGAGAGCAGCGCCGAGACCCAGACCCTGCTGGCTGAAGCGGCCGAGGGCTGCTACATGACCGGTGCGGGCAACCAGGAGGGCAACAGCGTGGCCATCGCCTATGATGCCGTGGTGTCCCCCGTATCCACTGCCGTCACCAACACTGGCGTGGCCAGCGTGGTGTTCACTGTGGAGTGGGATATCTGATTTGAACTACTCCAGACACTCAGGGGCGGGCCGTGTGGCCCGCCCTCGCTGATTTCAAGGAGGAATGATGAACTTGAAGCTGAAACGATTGACCGCCCTGCTCCTGGCTCTTGTACTGTGTGTTGGAGTTTTTAGCTACGCCAGTGCCGCGGACATGGGGGACTTCACCGATGTGGATCCGGAGGCCTGGCACTATGACGCCGTGAGCGAGGCAGTGGACAACGGCCTGCTCATCGGCAAGGGGGAGGGACGGCTGGATCCTCAGGGCTCCCTCACCCGGGCGGAGATGGCCGCCGTGATCAATCGGGCGTTCGGCGCCTATGTGGAGGGAGACATTTCCCACTTCACCGATGTGCCGGAGGACGCCTGGTACCATGACCACATGGCTATGGCCTGGCACATGGGCACCTACATCGGCACCGGGGATCACACCATGGCGCC
>CALWXG010000132.1 GCA_944385435.1 uncultured Oscillospiraceae bacterium | reverse complement strand
GGAGCCGACGCAAGTTGTCAACCATGACCGCCGTAACATGGTTGATGTAAAAAGTATCGCTATCTAACCTCAGCAAAAGACCGGCCGGGTTTCGATATCGCCGCATACTGGGCAAAAGCAGGTATGCCTCTGGAGTGGAGCACAAAGGAATCCGGGCCGTCCAGACCTTTGCCGGGATTCGGTGACAGCACAGTGGCTACCGTGATACTGTCCGGGATTTTGGCAGCGCTATATGGACGGGGTCAGAGCGGGCGCGGAGAATATTTGAAAACGTCATTATATACCTGCGCATTATGGTTCAATAACTGTGGTCTGCTTCAGGCACAATACCAGACTGCAGACTACCCGAGATCGCGTTATGAACAACCAACGCCTTATCATGTGATTTATAAGACAAAGGATGGAGACTACTTTTTTTTCTCAATTCCGACATGGAACAGCAACTGTGAGAAATTGTTGCGTATGATGCATTTGGAGCAGTATATCGGTGATAGCAGGCTGAGTACGTTGCCTGCTTGCCGAGAAAATATGGAATTTGTAGCGGATCTCTTCTCAAATGCGTTTTCCAGAATGACCACGCAGGAAATATGCGAAGGCTTCCAGGCAATGGATAGCGTGTTTGAAGTTGTAGCAAATCCCAAGAGTGTTCCCAAAGATCCTCAGGCGTGGGCAAATGGATACTTGCAAACAATTAAAATGGAAGATGGAAGCGAGGCGGTTATTCCAACGCCCCCCATTCAGTTTGAGACAGCGCAGAGCAGGCCGTTTCATCTGGCGTCACAGATTGGCGGCGACAGCCGTGAAGTACTGCAGATGCTGGGGTATGGGAAAGGCAGAGTAGATGAGCTGATTGAGCGGGGGATTGTGATCAGCAAATAAATCTTTTTGGATGAAAATGCGCAAAACGTCCGGGCAGAATAATTGAGATAGTAATTCTGACCGGACGTTCTGCCAATAAAGTGGCCAAACAGCCGGATTTAGGTGCTTGTATAAGAAACTTCAATTGTGCGGTCAGTGAAACAAAGGGGAGAAAGTGAAAAAATATGATTGTGACTGTCAGAAAGCTCCTCAAAGTACTTCCGGATATTTCTGTTTATGCAGGCGAAGGCGGCATGGATAAAGTGGTTCAGGCTATCTCATTCGTTGATGCTCCAAGCTCTGTCGACTGGCTCAATGGCGGTGAAATCATTTTGACCACTGCATTTCTCTATAAAGAAAATGAAGAAATGCAGTTGCGCTTTGTTCAGAAACTAATTGAAATGGGAACAGTTGCGCTGGGAATAAAAATCGGCCGGTATGTAGATAAGATCCCGGACTCTATCCTGAAACTTGCCAACGAAAACAATTTTCCAATTTTTAAAATTGGGTTCGATATGGTGTGGTCGGAGATTTTTTCCGCCTTCTATTCGCTGCGTTTGGATAAAAAAGACAAAAAGAGTGTTCTCAGTACGGAGCTTGTCACGTTTGATAAACTGATTCGTTCATCAAATTGGGACAGCGAGGCAATTCGCATGCAATTTCTTAAGTGCATCAATGCCCCAGCAGTTATTGTGAATGACTCATACCATATTTTGAGCAAAAATAATGACGACGATGATGACGAGACAGAGTTGAAGAGCATTGAAAAGTATTGCAGAAAGATGCAGAGACTGTGTGCAGACGGCGAACGGGCTGGTCGGTTTGTAAGTCCGGCGGAACAAGGCAGCAGGTTGTTTGACTATATGCTGTATCCGGGAGAAAGGATTGTCCTGTTTTCAGACAGCGAGGACATTCAAGAAACGGAAATCGAATGGATTTCTGCGCTTTATAGAAAAATCAGAAAGAAAAACCGGTTCATGCAGGATGTTTCAACTCTTTGGAGAAATTTCATTGATGAATGTCTTGTGCGCGGATCTGAGGAAAACTTGGTAGACTATATTCGTATCCTCAATTTGCAGGAGGGCACGCCTAAGGTTCTTCTGATTTTTTCCGGACCTATGGCAATTGCAGCCAGTGATGAGGTAAAACGGCTCTGCCGTTCGGAGCTGGCCAAAAAGGAAATCGTTTTAAACGTTGCTGTTATGAGCGATGAAAAGGTAGTAATACTGTATGAAAAGAAAGAGCCGGATCCGCAGTTTCTGCTCACGGGACTGCGGGGAATTATCCGCAAGTCACTGGGGAAATATCCTGAAGTTAGGGTGGGAATTGGAAAGTGTGTTTTGTCCCCGAAAGATGTAAAAAAATCCTATCAGTGTGCAGAATCCGCGCTCTGTTTGGGAAGAAGCATTTATCCTGAAGAGAAATTGATTCTGTATGAAGATATCAGTCTGTTTGAAATGTTACAACAGGATTATGATATCCGTTTGATTCATTACCTGGATAAGGCCATTACAACATTCAACAGCTGCAAAACACTGCAGACATATTTGGAATGCGGAAATATAAAACGGGCTGCAGAATGTCTGTTTATTCACGATAATACTATGCGGTACCGAATACAGAAAATCGAACAATTGCTTAATGTTGACCTGAATGAACCCCTGGTTCGGATCAGTTTGCTGATCAAAGTCAAACTGTGGTTTCTTGCGAATCGGGGTGACAACAATGATCAATGAGCATCTTATAAAGCTCACAAAGAAAAGAGGAAGGCTGGACAACCTTTGCAGGGGTGTCCAGCCTTCCTTTTTCAGGCATGCGATTTACACCGAAGGCAGATGGTTTAAGCGCCAAGAGGGCATCTCTTCCTTGCCCGAATGTCATATATTGAATTCTCGGCCTGATGCGGCGCAATATATTGCATGTTTAAGCTGAAAAAGCCCTTTTGATGCCTTAATCATCAGATGCAGATGCGGTCAAACTCGTTCTTCTTCAGCCAGCCGGTCCAGCCGGCGGTTGCGGAAATAGAGGCTGGCGTCGATGCTCACGGCGATGAAGTTGATGATGTAGAAGATCACCACATAGTTGAGATGGCCGCTGATGAATTTGCTGGCAATGCCGAAGGCGTAGCCGATCAGCAGGAATACTTCAAAGACCAGGCTTTTCCCTTTGGCGGTGCGGGACACCCAGGATTTGTGAATGGAGATGGGCCAGGAGATCCCAAAGCAGACGACCATAATCACTTCAAACAGCTCAGACATATCAGTCACGCTCCCAATTCAAATGGTTTGGCTCACAGTATAGGAGCAGGCGGGGGCGGATGCAAGCCCTTTTTCAGCATCAGGAGTGGCGCAAAGCCTTGTACATGTTGCGGCACATGGGGTTTCGGGCAGCCATTCATTTTGTTCATAGTGAATATGAAAAACGGCGGCTGGTGTTTGACGTGCTTCTCTGATATAGTAAAATTAACAGCGGCCCGGGCTGCGAAAAAAGAGAAACGGAGGAAGTCTTATGAGTGCGCAAACGAAACAGCGTAACGACATGAGCAACAATTTCGGCTCCTACGGCTGGAGTATGATCATCATGTGTATGATCGCCTACTTCATTGCCGGCGGTGTGGGCACGGACGGCCTGAATATCTACGTGGGCGCCGTCTCCGGCCAGCATGGCTGGACCACCGAAGGTATCCTGGCCTTCTCCACATACGGAGGCTGGATTGGGGTCATAGTCACCTTCATCCTGGGGCAGTTCACCGCGCGGAAGATGTCCAGCACCAAGCCCATCATGATTGTCACCCTGTTGGGCACTGCAGTGCTGATGTACTTCTACGGTCATACTTCCAGCTATGTGCTGGTGGGCATCTGCGTGGCCGGTGTGTCCATCCTCTCCGTGGGCTACAGCCAGATCTGCACCAACAACATCCAGACCAACTGGTTCCCCCGCAGAAAAGCCATGGCTCTGGGCATCTCCACCATCGGTTTCCCCCTGTGCACCATGATCTGGCCCAACGTCACCAACCGGCTGATGGAGGCCTTCGACATCGGCGGCATGTTCACCGGAATTGCCCTGTTTATCGGCATCTACGGAATTGTCTGTATCTTCTGGTGCAAGGTCACACCGGAAGAGGTAGGCAAGGCTCCCGACAATGATCCCATGAGCGCCGAGGAGATCCGGGCTAACCAGAAGGCCATGGCCGAGTACAAGAGCCCCTGGACCGTGGGCAAGCTGGTCCGGGAGCCCCGCACCTGGTTCATCGGCGTGGGTCTGGGCCTGATGTGGATGGTCACCGTGGGCATTGTCAGCCGCATGGTGGCACGGCTCACCACCACGGTGGGTATGGAGCGGATGGAAGCGGTGAACATGCTGTCCGTCATTGGCTTCTTCGGCATTTTCGGTTCCTATCTGTGGGGATGGATTGATCAGAAGATCGGGACCCGGAAGGCGTCCCTGCTCTACTGTGTGTGGTATGTGATTGCCCTCTTGTTCCTGATCTTCATGCTCAATCCGGTGCTGATGTGGATCGGTGTGTTCATGGTGGGCATCTCTGTAGGCGGCATCTGCAACCTGATCCCCTCCATGGTGGGCACCATCTTCGGCCGTAAGGATTTCGCTGCGGCCAACCGGCTGATCTCTGCGATCACCAAAGGTATTATGGCCTGCGCCTATCTGTACATGGGCAACATGGAAAAGCAGGCCTGGGGGATGAACGGCGCTTATGTGGGCCTGATCGTCATCTCAATTGTTGCCTTCGCCCTGATTTTCTGTATCAAACCGTTCCAGGAAGGCGCAGCGGCCTGAGCCTGTTATTTTGCATGTGAACGGGGAAAGGCGGCTGTGAACTGCCGGCATGGCGCCGAAGTTGCCCGTTTGCAGGTCCCATCCCCGGCGGCGGCCGTCTGTATTCTCCGGACAGACGACTGCCGCCGTTCCCGTCATAGGAGGTATGCATGGAACTTCGACAGTTGGAATACTTTGTGGCCGTGGTAGAGAACGGGAGCTTTACCGGTGCGGCCAAGAGCCTCTACGTCTCCCAGTCCACCCTGAGCAAGTCGGTGAAAAAACTGGAGGACGAGTTGGGGGTTCCCCTGCTGGTCCACCGGCAGGGAGTGACGGCCCCTACGGATGCCGGGGCGCTGCTCTACGAAAAAGGCAGGCTGCTGCTGATGGAGGCGCTGCGGACCCGGGAACTGGTCTCCGGAGAGATGCCGGGAAAGACCGGTCGCATTCGGGTGGCCACCTCCTGCAAACGGGGCTTCCAGATACAGGTGGGCAATCTGATGGCGAAATTCGTCCAGGCATATCCAGGGGTCTTTCTGGATATGAACGATGCCAGTCCGGAGTACATCAAAGACGAACTGATGCGTCACAACCTGGATGCGGGAATTATTGTGGAGCCTCTGAGCAGTTCCCTGCCCACCTTTGATATCCGGGTGCTGTCCCAGGGGGATTACCGGGTTGCCCTGCCGGCGGGGCATCCTCTGGCCGGGCGGGCCAGCCTGCGGTATGCGGACCTGGCCCATGAGCGGTGGATTCAGTACCGACCCACCTTCCGGCTGGCCCAGATGGTCCAGGCGGGGTGCGAGGCGGCGGGCTTCACCCCCAAGGTGGTGCTCACCTCATCCCAGACGGAGTTCATGCTGAGCCTGGTGAATCTGGGCTACGGCATCTCCATCCAGGCCTGGCCGGCGGCTGAGCAGGAGGGAGGCAGGACTGTGCGGCTGTGGGAGAATGTGGTGTTCCTGCCCCTGGAGGACATCCAGAGCCAGTACGCCGTCAAGCTGATTACGGTAAAGGACAGTTACCTCTCCCCGGTGACCCGGGCGTTTCTGGACTTTGCCTCAGCCCATACATTCTGAAAAAACGGTTCTGCAGCGGGTGCTGCGGGCAGCCGGGGATACCGGAAAGAGAGGAGGGTGAAGGAATGGGAGCGGTGCATCAGCCAAAATTCCATCGGGCCTGGCTGGTGTTCGGCGGGATGTGCGTTTACTATTTTGTGGCCTTCGGCCTGATTTACAGCGGATTCGGGTTGTTTCTCACCCCCATGAGCGAGGACCTGGGCATTCCCTATGTCCAGCTGTCTGTCACGGCCACCGTGCGGGTGCTCTCCGGCATGGTGACCACTGCGTTCATCGGAGTGATCTTTCCCAGAGTGCGGCTGCGCCGTTTCCTGGCTCTGGTGCTGCTGGGATTGGCGGTGACCATTCTGTTGGTGTCCGTCTCCAGCCGGATGTGGCAGTTCCTGCTGATCTTTGCGGTCATGGGCCTGTTCTGCGGACTCACCCTGTACGGCATCGTGCCCATTGTTCTCAATCAGTGGTTTCAGGCGCCGGCGGCTCTCATTACCATCGCCAGCGCCTGCGGATCGGCAGGGGGGATTATCCTGTGCCCCATGCTGTCCCAGGTGATCAGCAACTGGGGCTGGAGGGCGGGCTATCATGTGATGGCTGCGCTGGTGCTGGCGGTGATGCTGCCCATCGCACTGTTGCTCTTCGATTTCAATCCCCATGCCCAGGGGGTCAAGGCCCTGGCCAACCGGGGGAGGCAGCAGGCGGAGGTGACGGAATCGGCGCTGGCCCGATCCGGGGAGCGGGCGCCCCGGGCGGTACATGTCCTGTGTGCGCTCTTTTTCCTCGTCGGGGCACTGGCAGGGGGGATGTACATCCATATCTCCAGCGCATTGTACTCCAAAGGATTTGCCGCGGTACAGGTCAGCCTGCTGGTGAGCTGTTTTCAGGCGGGCAGTACGCTGCTTCAGTTTGTGCCCGGTATGCTCAGCACCCGGTTCGGGCTGCGGCCTGTTCTGGCTGTCATCCTGCCCCTGACGGCGCTGGGAGCGGGGAGCCTGGTCTTTCTCACGCCGCAGTCCCCCTTTGCGGTGACGGTGCTGATGGTGCTGCTGGTGGGCGGCGGGCGGATGTTTACCGCCCTGAACTCCCTGGTTGCCCGGTATGTGTTCGGACAGGCCGGATTCCACAGGACCTATCCCAGGCTGCAGTCCGTCTTTCTCATCGGTACCGCAGTAACCTCTATTATATATGGTGGAATCTACTCCGCCACGGGATCTTATGACGGGACCCTGTGGCTGATGGTGGGCTGTATGGCGGCACTGCTGCTTTTGACCCAGGTGATGTTTCACCTGGTGGACTACAGGAAAAATCGTTGAATACGGAGGGAAGAGACGTGTTATATGATGAGGTAAAGAAGGTGCATCCGCTGGCGACGCTGCTCAGCTTCCGGGTGGGGGACAGCCAGGCAGTGCTGTCTGCGGACCATCCGGTGCCGGGCCAGCCTCCGGTGAGCCGCACCGTGCGGCTGCCCCGGCCTATTTGCAGACAGAACGGCGCGGTGATGGTTCCGGTTCAGCTGTTTGAACAGGGAATGTTTGCCTATGTTGCGGTGACCGACACTCAGGTGACCGTGGAGCGCTCCGGCTGCACAGCGCAGCTGCCGCTGGACGGGACGTGGGCCTGTCTGGACGGCGATGTGGCCATGGCGGATGCGGCGGCAGTGATTGCCCGGATGAACGTGGACTATCAGTGGCTGGGAGACAGCTGTCAGGTCATTGTGGAGGCAAAGAGCAACGGCTTCCGGAAGCTCACCCCAGCGGAGGAAAAACTGCCCTACGCCAAATACTATCATCGGTATTGGCAGACCCCGTATCATGAGCGGGCGGACTTCAAAACCTGGAGCAGGAAAGCGGGGCTGTATGCGGGAAACAACATGCAGGACCCGGCCGGGATGCTCCACATCAGCCAGGTGAACAAGCTGATGGACCGCTCCTTCCGGGAGAATGAGTGGCATGAGGGGTGGACGCTGTTTGACGATGGTTCCGGCGTGATGTGCGCCCGTACCGAGTTCCCGGGCACGACTGCTGAGATGTTCAAATGGTGGTTTGCCTGGCATGTGAAGGAGGATCTGCGGTACATGCTCTGGTGTCCGCCCTCTCATTACGGCATTGCCCCGGCACTGGAACTGCGCAACCGGGTGGAGGATCCCGGCCTTTCGCTGACGGAAAAGACGCATGGCGTAGCGGTACACCATGTCTATGAGTCTACCTGCATCGATGCCCTCAGCTTCCACTGTGCAGCTCCCGTGGATTACTTTGATATCCCCTTCTATGATCCGCAGTACCGCGGCTTCACCGACGAAAATGTGGCCCGGTTTGAACAGGAGGGAATTGCCGCAATCTGCGGCGCTGACCGCATGCTGCACTTCTTTGCGGAAAATGAAGACGGAAGCGGCGGGGTGTGCTACACGCACTTCTGGTTTGGTCTGCGACGGGACGAAAACGGAAAATGGATCGGGGTGAAGGAAGGGAAGAACTATGACCTGATGGTGCCCCTGATGACCATTGCCCAGCATGCGAATAAGGAGTTTCCGCTGCTGGCGGGTATTCTGCCGGAACTGTATGCGGAGGAAGGACAGAAACCGCTGTAACCTTTGACAGAAACAGCAAAAAGAAGAGGCTCTCCCAGACGGAATTGGTGGCTGGGAGGGCCGCTTCTTTTTGTTCTGATTTTCATGAGAGAAGAAGGAAAAACAAAGATGAGGCTGTTACATACGGGAAGGTGTGGGTCGGCTTATTCTCGGACTAGATGGTCTCGGATTAGACGACACATATCCGGATTTGCTGGATGAGCAGTACTCTAATGCCCAATTTGGATCAATTGAGCCACATAAAAGTCCACGCGGCGGGAGTTGCTTGATCACTCGGCGGTTTCATACAGGCTTCCTGGATGGTTGTGATCAAAGGACAACTGAAGGACTGACCAACAAGGATGATCAAATGCAAATAAGCATCTAAACATGTGACCGAGAACATACGGGGGCTTGGAACTATCCGATTCTTGAAACGGTTTTCTGCAAGGATTCGGTGCCAGCGCTTTCTGATTCTTTAGAGATGTGACAGAGGAAAGGAAGAGACTAAACAATGTTGTGTGCTTAAGAATAAACCGGTTTATCTAAAGGGGAATCGGTGTTTAATCTAAATTTTATCTTAGTTTATCAACAATAGAAACAAAAATGATGGGAATCATAAATATTGTATTGACTTTTATGCACAAATACTGCTAAAGTGTATTTAGAATAAACTAAACCGGTTTAGTTTGGAGATGCTTACATGACTATAAATGACATTGCTCGTATGGCGGGAGTTTCCAAAGGGACAGTATCTCGGGTAATTAACAATAATCCTCGTGGCGTTTCTGAAGAAACTAGGCAGCACATTTTAGATATTATAGAGCGTGTGGGTTATGTTCCCAATAGAATGGCTGGTAGCATCACATTAGCACGAACAAAAATGTTGGGGCTGATTATTCCTGACATTCAGAATATGTTTTTTCCCCAAATGGTCCGTGGTGCAGAAGATTGCGCAATGGAACATGGGTACACTCTCTTCCTGTGTAATTCCGACTCCAACATACAGAAGGAGCAGCAGTATCTACAAGCTTTTATTGAAAAACGTGTAGATGGTATTTTGATTAACTCCTGTGGTGAACGAATGGAAGAAAGACTCCGGCGCTCCATCCAGAAAAGCAATATTCCTGTGGTTCTGCTAGATCGCCGGTCCAAAGACTTCCCAGGTGCTCCGGGGATTTTTGTTGATAATGAAGAGGGAGCATATACCGGGACATGTCATCTGATCGATAGTGGATGCACCGCAATTTGCTTTTTAGGGGGGCCTGAAGGGGTAAATACTACAGCAGAGCGCTTTCGTGGTTATCGACAAGCGTTGAAGGAGTCCGGTATTTCCTTTCGTCCAGAATATGTTCTTTATGGCTCCTACAGTACTCTTTCTGGGTATGAGCGAATGAAAAACATATTGGAAAGCGAGCTGAAGATTGATGGAGTGTTTGCCGGTGCGGATATAATAGCTGTGGGTGCGCTACGGGCACTTCGGGAACGACAAGTGTCAGTACCAGAGGAAATAAGCGTTTTAGGGTTTGATAACATTGCAATCAGTGCAGATTTAAGTCCATCACTCACTACTATGGCTCAACCCATCTATGAAATCGGATATCGTGCCGTATCAAAGCTACTGGCCCAAATTCACCGTGATCCCGGATGTGATAGAAGTGAATGGATGCATACCACCCTGGTGCTTCGGGAAAGCACCCAAAAAGGCAGGGGATTAAAATGAAACACGTACTGGTAGTTGGAAGTCTAAACATGGATTTGGTTGTGGATGTTGACAGATTGCCTCAAACAGGAGAAACGATATTAGGCTCCCGGTATTGGAATAGCTTGGGTGGAAAGGGAGCCAATCAATCATACGCTGCTGGTCGCGCCGGTGCTGAAGTATGTATGCTCGGTAGCGTGGGAAGAGATTCTCATGGAGCACTTCTACTGAAAAAACTACAGGAAGCTAACGTGCAGGCGGACATGATTCGGTTTGACGAAGAGCGCCCAACAGCTACAGCATTTGTTTTGAGAGAGACTAGTGGCGCAAATAGCATCATTGTGATATCCGGAGCCAATCAAGGATGTACTCCGGAGTATTTAGAGCAGCATGAGAACTGTTTTAAATGGGCTGATTGCCTTCTTTGTCAATTGGAAATTCCTTTGGAAAGTGTTTGTTCTGCGGTACATAAAGCAAAATCATTGGGCAAATTTGTTATTTTAAATCCAGCACCTGCCTGCACGAATTTACCCGATAGCCTGTTCCGATTGGTGGATGTCATTACCCCAAATGAAACAGAGCTGTTTCTCCTAACGGGGAAAACAATTTGTACCTTGGCAGAAATCGTAGATAGTGCTCACAGCCTAATTGCAAAAGGCGTTAAAAATGTAGTGGTAACATTAGGTGCCCGGGGGGCACTTTTGGTACAAAAGGATCGGACCATTCATATTCCGGGTTATATTGTAAACTGCATAGACACCACTGGTGCGGGGGATTGTTTTAATGGTGTTCTGGCATCTGAACTATCCGCAGGCGTGGCGTTGGAACAAGCCGTACATATAGCTAATGCAGCAGCGTCTTTGAGTGTAACGCGGAGCGGTGCGCTTCAATCTATGCCAAGCAAGCATGAAATCGAACAATGGTTACGAATGGGAGTGGAGCAGAAAGAAGGGTAAAAATGGAACGTATTATTTTAGATACTGACATTGGGACAGATGTTGATGACGTAATGGCAGTAGCTTTGGCTGTAGTGTCCCCGGAACTGAAAGTGGAGGGAATCACTACAGTTTATGGAGATGTGGACTTGCGGGCGAGAATGGTCTGTAAAGTTCTACAGCTGCTGGGCAGAACGGATATTCCTGTCATGAAAGGCTCTGAGCATGTCCTGCTCCGCAACCGGGAAATATGGTGGTTGGGCCATGAGGGGGAAGGTTTATTAACGAAAGACGACTGTAATCTTACCTACGACAGCAGACATGCAGTGGATTTCATCATAAAAACGGTGATGGATAACCCTGGGGAGATTACCCTTATTGGAATTGGGCCTTTTACTAATTTTGCGATTGCTTTGGCGCGTGAACCGAGACTTGCCCATGAAGTAAAGCAGATTATCGTTATGGGCGGAAGTGCCCGTCTGGGTGCCAATGGCATAGAGCTGGAGTATTCCGACCATAATGTGAGCCGAGATCCGGAATCTGCAGCTCTCTTATTCCGAAGCGGTGCTCCTATTGTCATGTGCGGCTACGATGTAACCCGTCAAATTCTAGTGGGTGAAGAACAGATTGGTCAACTGGAGCAAAGCGGCAGTGAATTAAATCTCGCTATGGCTCGGATGATGCGTATTTGGTTTCAGTATTGGAAACATGATTACACGGCCATGAATGATCCGCTCTGCGTGGGGTTGGCTTTTGACCCCACATTTTGTCGGGGACCACAGATGAATGTGGAAGTTGTATATGATCACCGCCACCCAACGGGACACACCATATGTACGCTTCCACGAACACCTTGGACTTTGCCGGAACTGCTGGATAAGCAAGCACCTCCTCCCAAAACGAAAGTGTGCCTGGAGGTTGACAGCCAGCGGTTCCTGGATTTGATGATGGATCGTATCTGCCGTTCTGGGACAGCGCAATAGGAGCCAAGAACCACTTCGTTTAGGCAACTGCATGGAGTTAGCAACGCAGATTTTCTTATCAATCATCTGCAAATTTTATTTTACAAGGAGGATAAATGCAAATGAAAAGGAAACATGTTTTTACAGCAGCTTTGATCTTCTGTTTGCTGCTGGCTATGGCCGCATGCACACCGAATGAACCTTCGCAACCTTCCGGATCAAATGAAAGCAGCGGAGGCGAGCTGAACGTCTTAATTGTATCTGACCTGGATCCGCTTGAGCCTGTATTTCAGGAATTTGGAACAGAAAATGGCATAACCGTCAATGTGGAATCTATTCCCTATGCCGAAATATTTGACACAATAGAGGTTCGTTTGGGCGCGAAAGAGTCTTCCGTGGATGTGTTGGTCGCAGATGCACCTCTGATTACCAATTACGCAGCCAAAAACTATCTTTGCGATATCAGCAGCTATGTAACAGAGGACTCCTTGAATCGGATTACAGAAGCTTCCCTGGCTGGTGGTACCGTAGATGGTAAGGTAATGGCGCTGCCGCTGTACAGCAGCAGTGTGAACCTTTATTATAACAAGGATCTGTTTGATGAAAAGGACTTGGAGTATCCCAGCATTGACCCGGAAGACCGAATGACATGGGAGCAGGTGGTCGAACTGGCCAAGCAATTGACGTATGTCAATGATGCCGGAACTCAGATCTATGGGCTGACTTTTGAACAGATTGACACCCCGTATCAGCTTCTGCCACTGTCCCAAAGTCTAGGGGCGACCCAGTACATCAATGATGACCAGACATCAGTAGATGGGTATACTAACGCGGATGCAGTGGTTGAGGCGTGCCAGTTCTATTATGACACCTTCAACACCTGGAACATTAGCCCGAAAATTGATGGCGCCGAGTCCACTGGTTATTTTACCGCAGGCCAGGTGGCCATGTTTGTTGGTGGCTCCTGGCAGATCGCCTCTATGGATGATGCGGATATGAATTGGGGTGTTGCACCGCACCCATATTTTGAAGGAGGAGAAGTTGTAACTCCAACAGGAAGCTGGTATATGGGCGTTTCCAACTATTCCAACAACAAAGAAACTGCGGCCAAATTTGTGGAATGGCTCACAACAGAAGACGAAATTTGTCAGGAAACATATGACATCATGCAGAACTTGCCTTGCAATCTGTCTGTTTTGGAAGGGATTCAAAACGATCCGGCCAATGAAGGTACGGTGGCTGCATTGAATGTATATGAGGCAATGAACACTGCTGTAGCACGTCCGCAGATGGTTGGTTATGAGGAATGGCAATCTGTAATGCAGGAGACGTACAGCGATATTAAGAACGGTGCCGATCCTAAAACCGCTCTTGATGATGCAGTCATAGAAATTGACAGCTTGATTGCAAAATATCAGCAATGATGAAATAAGCCGGGCAAGGGGAGTTGTCTCTGAGACGCTCCCCTGCCTCTTCAAGGAGGGAGATGCGGTGTGAAAAAGCAATACTCTGTGGTTGCGGCTTTCCTCGTCCCGGCCATGGCACTTCTGATCATTTTTAAGATTTATCCTATTTTTTTGAGTTTCTATGACAGCTTGTTTTCTTATTCTTTTGCTAACAAACAGACTTTGTTTTCCGGGCTGGAAAACTATATTCAGATTTTTCAGGATGCCTCCTTTCAAAATTCACTAAAAGTGACATTGCTTTTCAATGTGGTGGTGAATCCAATCCAAGTTGTGTTATCGTTTGGCTTAGCACTATTATTGATGGTGAAACTAAAGGGGCAGCGTGTGTTCCGAACGATTCATTTAATCCCGATTACTGTTTCTTTCACCATTTCATGCACCTTATGGGGGGTATTGCTAAGCCCTGAACAAGGGTTAATGAACTCAATTTTGAATCTGTTCGGGATCCCGAATCAGAGTTTTTTTAACGATAGCAGTCAGGCATTGGGATGGGTTATGGTACTGGCTACCTGGAAGGGGCTGGGATATTGGGCACTGTTTTTCATTACAGGATTAGAGGAAATATCCCCATCACTTTATGAAGCGGCTGCATTGGATGGTGCAGGATATTGGAGATCTCTGCGCTATATCACAATGCCACAGATGAAGAGGACCTTCAAATTCGTGATTGTCTCTGATACAATTTCCAATTTCATACTCTTTGTCCCGGCGTATGTACTGACTGGTGGTGGTCCGGAGGGTGCCACAGATTTGCTGATGTATCGCATCTATCGGACAGCATACAAATACTCAGATGTCAACCAAGCTTCTGCTATGGTTGTGATCCTGCTTCTTTTGTTGGCCATAATTGTTGGTTTGGAAAGCTACCTTCTGCGGGAAAAGGAGTAAGCGTTATGGAAAAGCGAATTAAACCCAGGCTAGCAATACCTCTATATGCAATCCATCTTGCCCTGATTTTGTTTGTGTTTTTACCACTGATTTTCGCCTTTTCATCCTCCTTTCGTCCGATGGAGGACATCTATCGATATATAAGTCCCTTGAGCTGGAAAACTTTCTTCCCCGAGCACGTCACGTTAGAGGCATATCAAACCATTTTTATGGAACACGGTTTTGGCCGCGCGCTACTGAACTCGCTATTCGTTGCGGCGGTTACAGTAATCGGTGGTATTTTGCTCAACGGAATGGCCGGGTATGCGTTTGCCAAGTTTTCATTTCGTGGGAAGGGATTCCTTTTTATTCTTGTGTTGCTATCCTATATGGTGCCTTTTGAGCTGATTTCCATCAATCTTTACGCTATGATGATTCAGTTTGGCTGGATCGACAGCTACCTGGCCCTTATTATACCAAGCATTCCAAACGGAATGATTATTTTCTTGTTCAGGCAATACTTCATGAGTTTCCCTGACTACTTGATTGAGGCAGCACGCATTGACGGGCTTGGTTTGATCCGCATCTTTTTTAAAATTGTGCTGCCAAATTCCAAAGCTATATGTATCAGTGCAGGCTTGGTCCTTTTCATCAATCAATGGGAATCTTTCCTTTGGCCCATCTTGGTAACGCGATCTCCCGATATGTATACAGTTCAGAGAGGCTTCGTGCATGATAGTGGAAACGCATCCCGGCTGCCAGGCACCCGCATGCAGCGCTTATAGATTCTGAGCC
>CALWXG010000131.1 GCA_944385435.1 uncultured Oscillospiraceae bacterium | reverse complement strand
TACTTACTCACGCCCCGCCATTAGGGTGGGTCAGTTTTCCTCGTAAAACCTGGGTCAGTTTTAATTATAAATCAATAGCGCATCGCTTTGCGCCGCCCTTGCTTTTTATTACGCCAATCAATCGTTTTTGGCACTATGCACGGGGAATGATTCTCTCATAAAATTCGCCCGTCCATAGCCCCACGACTCGAGGCCTGCTTATTTGCCTATGATCTCAGAAATGGCCACTTTTCTATCTTCGCGCAGAGACAAGGTGCAGGCATCTGCCGTAGCAATCGCTGCACGGGCCGCGCTTCCATTCAGCAGAGGACGGAACTCATCGGTCACTTCGCCGCCATGGACAATCTGGTTCAGATAATCCATCTCCATCTCCATGATGCCGTGAAGCCACATAGGCGGGATCTTTCCGGGTTTACCGTACAATACCGCTCCATCCATCTCCATCTTCGTATTATAGGTCAATGTGCGGTCATCATCCTCTTCTTTGGTTCGATGCAATAAGAAATGTTCATCGCCCGCAGGTGTCCGAAGGGTCACACCCACATCTTTCATATCCAGGCGGATCGCACCCTCTGTGCCCTGGATCAGAAGATAATGTTCGCTCCAGCGGAAGGCGGAACCATATTCCACAACGGCATAGGTGTTGTTCCCAAACTCCAGCGTGATAAAGAGCATATCGTCTTCATCACCGAAATGCTCTCCCTTGTGGGCTACGTTCCCGCCCACCATCGTGGCTTCTGTCGCCGGGCCCATGATAAATTGGATGCAGTCCAACTCGTGGATATGGTGATAAAGATGCCCGCCAGATTTGGCCCGGATTTTTTTCCAACTCACAGACTCCTGCTGCTGTTCCCACCCATTGCGGGCGGAGTGGCAGTAGAGTACCCGTCCGATGCGCCCTTCTTGGATCAGCTGCTTTGCCTTCCGGACGCCATTGAAGAAATTCATTACATGCCCCGCCATAAAGATGACATGATTATCCTGGCACGTTTTGACCATCTCGTCGCAGTCGTGGTAGTTCAGCGCGATCGGTTTTTCACAGAAGACATGTTTCCCATGGCGTGCGGCACAGAGGACAGGAGCCTTATGTAGATAATTGGGCGTCGCCACCACCACGATATCTACATCGTCACGGGCACACATTTGCTCCAGGTCCGTTTCAACCTCGCAACCTAATTCCTTTGCAATCGTCTCTGCGTTTTCTGGATCAAGGATCGCCACAACACGGGCCCCATTCATGTTTTGGATGATTCTCCCCAATTCTGCGCCGAAATAGCCAGTTCCCACTATCGCGTAACCGAGTGTTTTCATTATATACGCACTTCTCCTTTGTAATACTACTTCACAGAGCCGGCAGCCAATCCCCCAGCTATCTTCTTTTGGATCAACATAAAGAAGATCACTGAGGGAATCACGACCACAGCAGAAGCTGCCATCATCACATTCCAGTCTAAGACTTCCTGCCCTTCTAGTGATTTCAACGCTACAGCAACCGTCATTTTTTCGCTGCTGTTCATCAAAATCAAGGAGTAGAGGAACTCATTCCAAGCGTTGATAAAGGTGTATATTGCCACAGCAACGATGCCAGGCGCTACAATTGGTAGCGCAACCATGTAGAATACCTGCAGCTTATTTGCCCCGTCCACACGGGCTGCTTCCTCAATATCAAGGGGAACCGTCTGGAAGAAACCCACAAGAAGCCAGATCGCATAGGGCACCGAAAATGAAAGATAGACGATCACCAGACCGACTCGATTGTTCATCAAGCCAATTTTTCCCATAATGATGGAATAGGGAACTGCCAACAGGATCGGCGGAAACATGTATGTAGTGACCAGCACCCTAGTCAGCGTCTTTCCAAATCGAGGAAAAAAACGGACCACTCCGTATGCTCCAAGTGCCGCAATCGTGATGGCTACCAATGTAGTCGCTCCTGCGACTAAAATGCTGTTTACGATATTCTGCCCAAAACCAAGTTGCCCAAAAACTGTCTTAAAGTGATCCAGTGTAAACTCTTTGGGAAAAAAGGCAGTGGGGTCACTGGTGATCTCGCCTTTGCTTTTGACAGAAGACAGTAGGATCCACACCAAAGGGAATGCTGCAATAACCGCTAAAACGGCGAGATATATATAACTCACAGTGGAGCCGAACCATCCTCGGCGCAATAATCTGCGTCTTTTCATGCAGTCCCCTCCTTCTCCCATTTATCCAACAACTTGAAATACATAAAGCATACGATTAACAGAAATACCAGCAATAGGACCGTGACCGCCGAAGATCTGCCAAGCATCTTCAATCCCCAACCGACATTGTAAGCGTATATCGGTACAGTTTGCGTCAACTCAGCAGGGCCGCCGCCTGTGATCAGATAAATGATGTCAAAGCTGTTGAAAATCCAAATCGTGCGAAGCACCACTAACAGACCCACGACCATACGGATATGTGGAACTGTAATGTGGATAAACGATTGGAGGGGACTTGCCCCATCAATTTGAGCAGCCTCATACTGATCCTTTGGAACGGTCTGGAGTGCTGAGAGGACATTAACCATAATGAGCGGGGCTCCGAACCATATGTTGATAAACACCAGGGTTGGAAACACCAATTCACCACTGCTCAAAAATTGGGGTGCCTTTTCAAATAGGCCAATGCTAACCAAAAAATTAGGTAGAAAACCAGAAACACCATTTAGGATCCACTTCCACGAAAGCGCAATGACAATCGTGGGGAAAGCCCACGGGATGATAAGGACCGTACGAAAAAAACTCTTACAATGCTTAATCCGCTCCAAGGCAAGCGCTGCGGTAAAACCGACCAAGATCTGCCCGACAAGAGAAACTACGGTCCATTTGATGTTGATCCAAAACGACTTCCAAAAGGAAGGGTCACTCAGTACATCAATGTAGTTTTTGAGCCCGACAAAATCATAGTCTGCTTTGATCAAATGCTTTGAAGTCAGGCTGTAAAAGATACTGGATAATACCGGATATAACAGCAGTAATACAGCAACCAGCAATGCGGGAAGGATAAAGCAGAACGCCGCCACTTTTGCCATATACCGTTTGTTGCGCATAGCAGGCTCTCTCCTCCTTTGAAAAGGAGGCAGGGACGGATATTCGCCCCCGCCTCCTTCTGCGTTGGTCAGTCAGATGAGATCATCCAACTGTTTCAAACAAATCGTTGAGCTCGTCTTCTGCAGCCTTGGCCGCCTCCTCCACTGGTGTTCCATTCAAAATGATATCTTGGAACATTTCTTCAATGACATGCTGGGAGGTCAACAAGCCAGCTTCTGGCCGGGGACCATACTCCATACCGATAGCGGTGCTGCCGGGCAGCATCTGGTTGAGCACCTCATCGGCATGCTGGAACTGCTGCACGATCTCATTGGACTGGTACTTTTCGTTGTCGGTCACGCCCTGGATGGCGGGCATCATGCCCACGGGAACGGAGAGCAGGAAGTCCACATACCGCTCAGGCTCATAGAAGTACTCGATGAAGGCCTCACAAATCTCGGGGTGCTCAGAGTTCTTCCAGATGACAAGCGGGGTGTTGTTGGTCTCACAGCCCACAGCAGGGTCGCCCTCGTTTACCCGGGGGATGGGCGCGCAGTCGATGTACTCCATCAGGTCGGGGGAGTTCTCCTGCACGCCGCTGATGTGGAAGCCGGTGTTGAAGTCAAAGGCCAGCTTGCCCTGGTAGTACATGGTGGCCTCGTCCAGGGTGTTATAGTTGATGGAGTCAGCGGGTGAGCAGTCCTGATAGACCTTCACCCAGTAGTTGATGCCGTCGATCGCGGTGGGGCTGGTCAGGTTGGCCTTGCCGTCCTCGGTGATCAAGGTCTCACCGGCGCTGCGGACATACAGATGCAGCCAGCGGGTGGCCAGCATATCGTTGGCGCCCATGGGGAAGGCGGCACCGTAGACCTCGCCATTCTCGCCCTCGGTGATGATCTTTGCGCATTCATAGAGTTCATCCCAAGTCTCGGGGATCTCAAGGTCATACTTTTCCATCAGGTCTTTGCGGTACCACATCGCCTCGGTGTTGGAATACAGCGTCACACCATAGCAGTGGCCATCTTCCGCAGTCATCTCGACCAGCGCTTTTTCATAGAACTTGTCTCGGCCGATCCGGTCGATCAGATCGTCCAGGGGAAGGATCGCGTCGGCATCGATCATCTCAACCACTTGAGTGGGAAGCGCGCTGCTCATATCCGGCACGTTTCCAGATGCCAGGCCGGTCGTCCATTTCGTATAAAAATCGGCCCAGGAGAACGTCTCGATGTTGATCTTTACGCCAGGATTGTCAGCCATGAACTGATCTGCTGCAGCCTGGATCGTCTCCAGGCGGGGCCCCTGGGTGAAGGAGTGCCAGAAAGTGATCTCGCCTTCCAGTTCCGTGGTTTCACTTCCCGGCTCGGTAGCCGGTGCGGCCGAGCTGTCGTCCGGCGGCGTGCTGGTCGTTTCATTGGCAGGCCCGCACCCCGTCAGCAGACCAAGCGCCATCAGAGTGGCCAACAGGATGCTTAGATACTTCTTCATGCGCTTCATTCAAGTTTCCTCCTTGCTCTTCTGTCATATTGAACACATTTATTGTGTCCTCATAACCATATTATAGTCAAAATATACACGGAAGGATAGAGAATTCCCGGCAAATACTATAACAAAACGCCGATTTTTCTGTGTCTCTGATCATATCTCATGAGATGTATTCCGATATTCTTGTGGCGACATCCCAAAAATCTCACGAAAGCGTTTCCCAAAATAACTGGCAGACTCAAATCCCAGGGCATCTGCTATCGCCGAGATCGGTTCACTCGTGACCAGCAGCCGTCTGGCCGCATTTGTCATTTTGATCTCTCGCACGAATTCATATAATGTTTTTCCGGTGTGCTTTTTGAAAAGGCTCCTCAGTGTGCTCTCACAGATATCCGCCATCTCACACATACTCTTCGTTGTGATATTTTCTGTCGGATGACAGATGATATAGTCTACGATGGCTGTGATCCGCGGGTCGTGAATTCTTTGGAGCGTTTTTGACGCTCGACGCTGGATGCTTTCCACGTCGAAAAGCGCCTCCATTTGCTTTCGATCCTGTTCCAGCGATGCATCCTTATCGAAATTGTCGTTGGAGACCCGAGCAAGGAATGCAAAAATCAAATTGAGATATCCCCGGATCTCCAGCATTTTGAAGTTGTGATGGGATACTGCGCTGGTATACACTGCTTCGAACCAGGTCCGCACGTCCGGGCAATCAGCAAAGGAATGCTGGGTGGGGATGTGCCAAAGCTCATAGAACATGTCTGTTCCACGGGAGTGGATCGACCCCACGAACCGGATACTGATAAACACGATCTCTTCTTTCGCAGCACAAGAAAATGTGCTGCCTTGTGGTATATAGAATACATCATCTGGACCCACATGGTAGTCGATTCCTTCCACGGTAAAGACTGCACTTCCAGATACGATATAGCGGACCAAACCATAGGGCGCAACATCTGTCGGATACACCCATGTGCTGGAAAAATGATATTTATCCACATACAAAAACCTGGGGTAAAAGTCTGAATAAATCGCTTCCATTTTTGCCCTCCGATGTTTCACGGGCTGCAAGCACATACTTTCGAGTTATGGACTTGCACCTTCCACTCTTGCAACGGTCAATTGATCTGTCCTGTTAGCTCAGCAAAGGTGAAAACGTCATAGCGCATAACATTTTTCAAATGCAGTTCGTCCCGGGACCAAGAATCATATTTTTCATATAGGAGCCCAATTCGGTGATCAGGTAGTTCGGTCATACACGAATAAGAGAAGCCGTATGTGTCAAGATCTATAGTATAGCTGTTAGACCAATCAACACTATATTTTTCGTAGCCAGTTCCTCCAGTATCTGTAACCAAACCTATCAATATCTTCCCTCCGCGTCTATCATCCCCAGACGTCGGCGTGGATAGAAAGAGCACACTCTTCCCTTCATATGTCTGGGAGTGTCTGATCACAGATAGCTGCGTCCCATAAGATACGACATCGATACCCGGGATATAAGCAATTTCGCTCCACGTCATGCCACCGTCAATGCTGGTGATATAGCCGATTTTTCCAATATTAGTGCGCATATAAGTCTGGAGCGTGCCATCTGGCAATTCAACGATTTGCGCCTCGGCAAACATATCGCTGTCGCCCAGGCTGGTATCTACATAGTTCCAGCTATCACCATGGTCATCACTATAAAGATAGCCATAATCACCAGAGACGCTGTTATATGCAGAGATCAGCAGTCGGCCAGCATATTGACCATTTTGGATCTGCGTCCCGACACCAGGGCCGAACAGTACCATTCGGTCATCCACATCTCGGAAATCGCCCAGAATATTCATGTCAGACCAAGTCAGGCCACCGTCGTCGCTATACTTCATAACGAGGTAGTTTGTCGGCAACAAAGTAAACAGAGAGTCTTTATAAAAGACACACATATTTACATCTTTATCTGTCTTCTCCTCGTGCAAGATAAGTCCACTAAAGTATACTTCATATTGCTTTTGGGTCAGATACTGGCCATTTTTCATCAACCGATAGTCGCCGTCCACAGAGTACTCGGTCGGAGTATTTGTTGAGTCATCATAAATCACGCCGTTCTCTCGGATCGTATAGTTGTACGTTCCCAAGATATCTTCATGCCAGTGAAGTTTCAGGTATTTCTTTCCGTCAATCTCCTTGAACCCAGTCCCTGCCTGCGCATTATTGAAACCTTTCCCATAGGGGAAGGCATCGGCAAACAGAAACAGTCGTTCGGTAACTTGATCTTGGAGCAGTACCGAGTCAATAAAAGCTGCACTTCCAGAGATTTGGATATTTTTACCGATTAGATCTCTGGGCCAATCTACAGCCTGGGGCGCATAATCATCGAAAACCAGAGGCAAAGTGGGCTCCGACCATGTAATACCACCATCTGTGCTTCTTGAGAACGCGATATCAATGTTGCTCCGCGCATCGTGGGTCCCACCGTATCTAGCGTCGATGCTAGATACCACAGTCCCATCCTTCAGTGTCAAAAGTGTAGGGATGCGATAATAGTTGGCATTCGTTGCGTCACCGGCCTGATATATTTTCGTACCGTGCTCCGTTGCCCCTGTTATCTCCATCAACTCTTCATCGCTTAATATATCATTATAGACCGCTAAACTGTAGATAGTTCCGCCAAATGGATAGTCAACTTCTCCGTTTCTAAGTGTTGCACCCAGTGCGATATTGTTGACACCTGAAATGTCACGAATGAATTTCCAGTCACTTTCATTTAAGGTAGCCAACAGGTCGCCGTTGATGAACAGCTTGTATGTGCCGTCAAGCGGATCGGCTTTAAAGGCCACGGTATTGACAGCTGGTTGACCATGATCCAAGCCATCCAATGCAGCAGGACGGCTCAATGTATACTTGAAGCTGATATCGGTATTGCGCAACTCCATTCCCAATGCCCCAGTATCCGTAATATAGATATGGAAGTGACGATCCTTGTTACCAGAGGTGCTGTTGCCAACGCTGAACAGTGATTGGACCTCTTCAGTCGATGTGGTCGCATATGATACAATAATCGTGCCTTGATTTAAGCTCTGTACTGCTCCTGCATTCGCTTGAGTGGTTAAGTCATAATAGCTGCCTGAAGTAATAGGAATTTCATTGCTTGTTTGAAGCAACAATTCTGGCGCAGCCTCAGTCATCGACTGGATATCTATATCAGATAATGCTTCGGCATAAATAGCCGTCTTGTAGATCGTGCCCCCGAAGGGATAGGCGACTGCACCCTGACGAACTGTTCCACCCAAGGAGATATTGGCTGCACCTGTAATGTCATCAAAAAACTTGAATGCGGACTGACTCATTTCAGATACTAAGCGGCCATTTGCAAACAGTTTATAAGTTCCTGCCGCTGCATCCGCTTTCACTGCAACTCTGTTGACCCTTCCCGGGCGGAGGATCTCAGGCGACGCCATAGTATACTTGAAATCAGAGTCATTGTTGCGAAGCTCCATCCCGAGCACCCCATCTGGTGTTACGTACAAATGAAAGTGTCGGTTTTGGTTTCCGGTCGTCGGATTTGAAACGCTGAACAACGATTGATATTGCGCCGTGCTCGTCGACAGGAACTCGACAAAAATAGTTCCCTCATCTAAATTTAGAACATTATTTGCTGATTGGTGCGCAGAAAGGTCATAAACAGATCCGCTGGAAATGTCGATATCCTGGACCTCTAAGATAGGAGATGCCTGGCCGCTCACCTCCTGCGCAAAGGCAGGAGCAGTACACATCACCGAAAATGCCAAAACCAATGCCAAAGCGCCCCATCTTTTCACTGATCTTCTCATCTCAATGCTCCTCTCCACATTTTTCGCTTTTTGACGTTTTGAGCTATACCATACCAAGAAACATGTCTCACCTGCTTTCATTCATCCCAACCCGCACTTTTAGGGCGTCAATTTAAATCGATCCGCAATGATTTCCTTCGGCTTATGTAGGGCTTGCCGAATAAATACGCTTTGTGTGGGAATTTTTAGAGCAGATCGAAATCGCACGAAAACCAATTGAAAACATTGCAAAAACCGCAAAACACGACATACTAAAAGAGGCCAAAAACCATAGTTTTTTGATGAAACCATCGATTTTGGGGCATTTGTGACGTATAAAAAGCCACGGGGGCAATCAACTGAGTATGTAAGAGTTCTTTCTGCCTTTCAGGGGGAACTATCCCTGAATAACCGCTGGGTGAAGCTGCCCCAAATCATCCCCTGGGATCACATCAAGGAATGTGTCTGGTACAGGGCGGTGGCCCGTGGAGAACCGAAACGCAGATCGGAACGCTGGAGGTTATCCCTCTGGTATATGCCCAGCAGAAGGAGATGTACGAGAACAACAGCCACAAATGCGAGAACCGGATCTGCAGTCTGGAGCAGCCGCATGTCCGCCCGATCAAGCGAGGAAAACGCCCGATTCCCGCAGAATTTGGGCAAAAGCTTCACCTTTCCATTGTAGATGACTACGCCTATCTGGAACAGGCCAGCTGGGAAAACTTCAGCGAAGGCACCGATCTGCAGGCTGCGGTGCACGAGTTTTACCGTCGGTTCGGACACTACCCTGCAGCGATCCTGACTGATAAAATCTATCAGACCATGGCGAATCGAACGTTCTGCAAGGAGTTGGGGATCCGTCTGTCCGGGCCTCCTCTGGGTCGGCCCAAGGCAGGAGAAACAGATGCAGTGCGGAACCGGCAGATGTACCGGGATGCCTGCGAACGCAACGTCGTGGAAAGCAGGAACGGCAACGCCAAACGACGCTTCGGTCTGGATCGGATTATGGCGAAGCTGGATGAGACCGCAAAGACCGAAGCAATACTGAATATCATAGCCATGAACGCCGCCCGCAGGGTGGCGCGATGGCTTGCGCTCTTTTTCCGTTTTTGGACACCTTGGCTTGCTTAACTCGCTTTTTCAGCAAGCCCTATATAGTAAATATAACAATTTTCTATATTTGTCGATATAGAAAAAACGAGCAATTCTATAACAAAACGATGAGTTTTTCATTTTTTCTTCGGCACATAAGGCCGTGTCACCTCGACCCAAAAGATAGTGGACCATCAAAACAAGTGACGTCTGATATCTAAGCACATTCTAGCTGGCCCATTTACAGTTACCTATCAAAACGCCTTTGCAAGGGATAGATACAAACGTAAGATTGGTTCGGCTATTGAAAAAGCCATCTGTGCTCCTATAATGTATTAGCGACAAAACCACTACATCAAGGAGGAACCACAGATGGCTTCTGCTAATACAATATGCAAAAAGTTGCTCGGTGTCAAGTCCGCAGTTGTGACCGGACAAGATTTTTATATTGACCAAGACGGCGTGACGCATCTCCGCATTCATGCACGCCCCAATCGTTGGCATGCGGATGACTGTCCCATTTGTCACAAGCACTGCCGGCCTTATGACGTGCAATCAAAGTTTCCGCGCACCTGGCGTGCTCTGGACTGGGAAGGCATCCCTATGCAAAGAAAGTTACTATGCAAAGTAGAGGTTGAAAGTACTGCATTTAAGCCATTTTATCTTGCAT
>CALWXG010000130.1 GCA_944385435.1 uncultured Oscillospiraceae bacterium | reverse complement strand
AAACACCGCACCGATCAAGCCGAAACCGTCACACCGTCTGAAGCGAAATCTTCACACCGTTCGGCCGAATATTGCACCATAACTCCCAACCAATCACTTCCCCTCGGCCAACTCTTCCAATGTAAAAACCGAACCGCAGCCAGCGCACGAATAACTGTACCGATAATACTTCACGCTGCTGGTGTCAATCCGGCTGCAATCATCTCTAGAGTGCGGCATTTCATCGTTTAGAGTCACATAACCTTTGCATTTTTTCAAGGCTCCACCGCAGTTGGGGCAAATCTTCTTGCCAAAGAGGAAGTACTTCAGTTCCCTCGGTTTGAAGGAATAACAAAAAGCAGTGTGTTTGTCCGGCTTTGGATGCTTGGAAGTCGCCATGGCAAGGCCTCCATTCGTTCCGTTTCTTACATTATCCGGCAAACACACTGCTTGTGTCAAGGATTAAATTGTCATTCTTCCCCACGACAGACAAAAAATTTTAGAATCTGTCGATATCCTGTCCATCAGTGAGCTTTTCCTACATTTTGGCTGTGTCAGGCCACCACATGTCCCTTTGCCCGGATGACATCCAGCACCGCGTCCACATACTTCTGGCAGGTCTCCTCATCGGCGGCCTCCACCATCACCCGGAGGACAGGCTCCGTGCCGGACTCCCGGACCAGGATGCGGCCGGTGTCGCCCAGGGCGTCGGCCACCTCAGCCACCTTCGCCTGGACATCCGGATCGTTCTGAGCGGCGGCCTTGTCGGCCACGCGGACGTTCTTCAGCACCTGGGGATAGATGGTCACCGGCGCGGCCAGCTCGCTCAGAGGCTTCTTCCGGGCCAGCATGACCTCCATGACCTTCAGGCTGGTGAGGATGCCGTCCCCGGTGGAGGCGTATTTGGTGAAGATGATATGCCCGCTCTGCTCGCCGCCGATGCGGCTGCCGTGCTGCTGCATATACTCGTAGACGTACTTATCCCCCACCTTGGTCTTGGCGTATTCAATTCCCAGCTCGTCCAGGGCCTTGTACAGGCCGAAGTTGGACATAACCGTGGTCACCACCGTGTTGGTGATCAGCTTGCCCCGTTCCTTCATGTAGCGGCCGTAGATGTAGAGGATATGATCTCCCGTCACCACATTGCCCTTCTCATCCACGCACAGGCAGCGGTCTGCGTCGCCGTCGTAGGCGAAGCCCACGTCCAAGCCCTTCTCCACCACGAACTTCTGCAGCTGCTCAATGTGGGTGGAGCCGGCGTCCAGGTTGATGTTCAGGCCGTTGGGCTGGGCGTTGATCACGTAGGTGTCCGCGCCCAGGGCATCGAATACGGATTTGGCAATGGACCAGCTGGCGCCGTTGGCACAGTCCAGGCCCACCTTGACCCCCCGGAAGGAGTAGATTCCCAGGGAGATCAGATATCCGATGTACCGGTTGCGGCCGGAGACATAGTCCACCGTGCAGCCGATCTTGTCCTTCAGGGCGAAGGGCAGCTCGGACCACTTCTGACCGAAGGCCTCCAGCTCACCGTCCAGATAGGCTTCCACCAGGCTGATGGTCTCCTCGTCCATCTTCTCCCCCTGGTCGTTGATCAGCTTGATGCCGTTGTCGTAGTAGGGGTTGTGGCTGGCGGAGATCATGATGCCACAGTCGAAGTCGTCCACTCGGGCGATATAGGCCACGGAGGGGGTGGTGGTGACGTGGAGCAGATAGGCGTCTGCCCCGGAGGCCACCAGGCCGGCCACCAGCGCATACTCAAACATGTAGCTGGAGCGGCGGGTATCCTTGCCGATGACGATGCGGGCGGGTCCCTCTTTGACAGACCTGCCCTCCTGCGCCGCGTGACGGCGCTTTTCGTTGTAATACCAGCCCAGGAAGCGGCCCACCTTGTAGGCATGGTCAGCGGTCAGATCAATATTGGCCTCCCCCCGGAAGCCGTCGGTTCCAAAATACTTTCCCATGGTCGTTCACTGTCCTTTTTGTTATCTGGATTCCCGGGGCACAACAACGCCACCGGTTTTGACAATGCTGTCTGCGGGGATGACGCCCCGGACGCAGGAGACAGGATACACACTGGCGCGGCGGCCCACCACGGTTCCGGGATTGAGAACGCTGTTGCAGCCCACCTCTACGAAATCGCCCAGAATCGCGCCGAACTTCTTGCGTCCGGTTTCTATCTGCTCTTCGCCGCTCTTCACCACCACCAGGGTTTTGTCCGACTTCACATTGGATGTGATGGAGCCAGCCCCCATGTGGCTCTTGTAGCCCAGAATGGAGTCTCCCACATAATTATAATGGGGGACCTGGACGTTGTCAAAGAGAATTACGTTTTTCAGCTCCACAGAATTGCCCACCACACAGTGGGCGCCCACCAGGGCAGAGCCCCGGATAAACGCGCCGTGACGCACCTCGGTCTCCGGCCCGATGATGCAGGGAGAGCCCAGATAGGCGGAGGGGAAAACCACCGCGGATTTTGCCACCCAGATTCCCTCCTGGGGATGGTCATAGACCTCCGGGTCCAGCTGCGGGCCCAATTGGAGAATCAGCTCCTTGATTCCGTCCAGCGCCTGCCACGGATACTGGAATCCGGACAGATAGTCCCCCGCAATGGAGTGGGACAAATCCAGCAGATCAGATACAGCTACGTTCATGTGAAAGCACCTCACAAAGGAATATGGAATATGCCCGGCCAGGCCGGGCGAGCACTGCCATGGAAGTGGCGGCATATCACTCGTTACATTATAAACCATGCTCAGCCTTTTCGCCACACCATTTTGTTCACCACACCGGTGTAGCTCTGTATGATCTTTACCACCTTGGTGGACACAGTCTCCTCCACATAATCCGGCACCGGGATCCCGTGATCCCCGTTCCGGTTCATCTCCACTGCGGTGTCCACAGCCTGGAGCAGGCTGTTGGTGTCAATGCCGGCCAGGATGAAACAGCCCTTGTCCATGGCCTCGGGGCGCTCGGTAGAGGTGCGGATGCACACAGCTGGGAACGGGTGTCCCACGCTGGTGAAGAAGCTGCTCTCCTCCGGCAGGGTGCCGCTGTCGCTGACCACCGCAAAGGCGTTCATCTGCAGGCAGTTGTAGTCGTGGAAACCCAGGGGCTCATGCTGGATCACCCGCGGATCCAGTTGGAATCTGGACTGCTCCAGCCGTTTCCGGCTGCGGGGATGGCAGCTGTAGAGCACCGGCAGGTCATATTTCTCCGCCATTTTGTTGATGGCGGTGAACAGGCTCAGAAAGTTTTTCTCCGTGTCGATGTTTTCCTCCCGGTGGGCGGAGAGCAGGATGTACTTCCCCTTCTCCAGGCCCAGCCGGGCGTGGATATCGCTGGCCTGGATCTTGTCCAGGTTCTGATGGAGCACCTCGGCCATGGGACTGCCGGTGACGAAAACCCGCTCCTTGGGCAGGCCGTTTTCCATCAGGTAGCGCCGGGCGTGCTCAGAGTAGCACAGATTCACATCGCTGATGATATCCACAATCCGGCGATTGGTCTCCTCCGGCAGGCACTCGTCCTTGCATCGGTTGCCCGCTTCCATGTGGAAGATGGGGATATGCAGCCGCTTGGCCCCGATGACGGACAGGCAGGAGTTGGTATCCCCCAGCACCAGCACCGCGTCAGGCCGCAGGGCCATCATCAGGTCATAGGACTTGGAAATGATGTTGCCCATGGTCTGCCCCAGCGTATCTCCCACCGCGTCCAGATACACCTCCGGATCGGCCAGCTCCAGGTCGTGGAAAAACACACCGTTCAGATTGTAGTCATAGTTCTGCCCCGTGTGGGCCAGGATGGTGTCGAAGTAGTTCCGACATTTGGTGATCACCGCAGCCAGACGGATGATCTCCGGCCGGGTCCCGACGATGATAAGCAGTTTTAATTTCCCGTTGTCTTTAAATCGGACATTGGAATAATCACTCCTGAGTTCACTCATATTTTCTTACGCTCCGTTCCGTGGGTTTCTTTTTCTGTACCCTGTACACGTTCCAGCCGCATTCCGGATCACACCGGCTCAAAGAAGGTGTCCGGCCGTTCCGGATTGAAAATCTCATTGCAGGTCATCACCGTGACCAGGTTTTCCGTTTCAGACAGGTTGATAATATTGTGGGTCCACCCCGGGATCATATGGACTGCCTCGATCTTGTCGCCGCTGACCTCGAACTCCACCGTCTCCCCCGTGTGGATGTTCCGCTCCTGAATCAGTCCGTGGCCGGACACCACGATGAACAGTTCCCATTTGGAGTTGTGCCAGTGCTGGCCCTTGGTGATCCCCGGCTTGCTGATGTTGACGCTCACCTGCCCGCAGTCTGCGGTGTGTACCAGTTCTGTAAAACTTCCCCGGTCGTCCACATTCATCTTCAACGGATATTTGAATTTTTCCACCGGAAGATACGTCAGGTACAGGCTATACAACTTCTTTGCAAAAGAGCCCTCTGGCATCTTCGGCATGAGGAGCGTGGAGGGCTGCTGCTTGAACTCCTGCAGCAGCTTGACGATCTCACCCAGGGTTACCTTATGGGTCACCGGCACGCAGCAGTAGCGCCCCTTGGGGTCCGCCACAGTCTCCACACCATCGAACTCGCAGTGGACTTCCTTCCCTTCCAGAAGGTCGAACATTCCCTCCACCAGATCGTCGATGTAGAGCAGCTCCAGCTCCGTGGAAGGGTCGTTGACGGTAAATTCCTCGTCGTTGGCCACCGCCCAGCAGAAGGTGGACACCGCGGAATTGTACTTTGGGAGGCTGTGTCCCATCAGGTTGGGAAAGCGGTAAACGGCAACTTTCGCCCCGGTCTCTCTGCTATAATCAAAGAACAGCTCCTCCCCGGCTTTTTTGGAGCGGCCATACTCAGAATTGCCAAACCGTCCGGCCAAGGTTGCCTGGATGGAGGAAGAGAGCATGATGGTGGCCTTGTTATTGTACTTCTTCAAGGTGTCCAGAAGCGTGCTGGCAAATCCGAAGTTTCCCTTCATGAAATCCTCCGGGTTCTCCGGACGGTTGACACCTGCCAGGTTGAACACGAAATCCGCGGACCGACAGTAGGCATCCAGCTCCTCCGGAGTGGAGTCGAGGTCGTACTCATAAATCTCATCGATATGTAAATTGGGCCGGGTACGGTTTTTATGGTCTCTGATATTCTTCAGGTTGGCGACAAGGGCTGTGCCAACCATCCCCCGGGCGCCGGTGATTAAGATGTTCATTCCCATTTTACCTCATCCCACTCTTCGCCAGTTCTTCCTGAATGTATGCCAACGAGGCAATCTTCTCTTTGGTCTCTTCCACCGTCAGCAACCGCGTGTTGTTGGAATTGAACTCACTGAGCTTGGTACGCTCCGTATTGCCCTTGGTAAAGTATTTGTCGTAGTTCAATCCCCGTTTATCACATGGTACCCGATAAAAGTTCCCCATGTCAATGGCATGCGCACATCATTAATTCTCCTTTGCCTCCCAAAATAGATGTTCCGGATCATCACAGAAAGCTGTATTCTCATCCATTACAGATTCATAGTCAAGAGAGGCAAGATTAGATTCAAACTCTTTCCACTCACAATCTTCAGAGCCGCCACACCATGAAAGCAACCATACAGCAAGACGCATTGCTTCTTTGGGATCAATGAATTCCTCACCATCTGGCATTAGAGATGAATCCGGTATTTCAGGAATCTCATCTTCATGCTCTGATAATTCATACTCACCAATAATGTATTTTCGAAATTCTTCATAACTTGTCGGCATCTTATGTGCAGAATCAAATCCATTTCCTATAATAAATAATTTGGACATAAGCTTCTCCTTTTTCAACCGATACAAATGAATTCTCAACTACACTTGTATCATTTTTCGGGATAAGGAAACTTTATATTAATCACGTCTGAAAAGATCTCTTGTATATACCTTCTCTTTCACATCATCCAGACAACTATTATATCTGTTTGCAATAATTGCATTTGCCATCTGCTTAAACTTGTCAAGATCATTCACTACTTTGCTTCCAAAGAATGTAGTTCCATCCTCCAGAGTTGGTTCATATACTATAACTGTAGCTCCCTTTGCTTTTATACGTTTCATAACTCCCTGAATAGAACTCTGTCTAAAGTTGTCGGAATTTGATTTCATTGTAAGACGATAAACACCAATTACAACCTCATGTTCTTTAGCTGCATCATATATGTTTTCATCTTCGTAAGAATAATATCCTGCCATCTGAAGAACACGATCTGCTATGAAGTCTTTTCTTGTCCTATTACTCTCTACTATAGCCGACATCATGTTCTGTGGAACATCCTCATAATTTGCCAGTAACTGTTTCGTATCTTTTGGCAGGCAATATCCACCATACCCAAAACTTGGGTTATTGTAATGCCCTCCAATTCGGGGATCAAGACATACACCATCAATAATCTGCTGTGTATTCAGTCCTTTCATCTCTGCATATGTATCTAATTCATTAAAATAGGAGACACGTAGAGCCAAATAGGTATTGGCAAACAGTTTTACTGCTTCTGCTTCTGTAAATCCCATAACTAACGTGTCAATATCTTCTTTAATTGCGCCTTCCTGTAATAGTTTTGCAAATGTATTGGCAGCTTTTATAAGACGTTCATTTTCTACATCTGTACCAACAATAATACGACTTGGATAAAGGTTATCATACAATGCTTTTGATTCCCGGAGAAATTCCGGACTGAAAATAATATTATCACAATGATATTTTTCACGAACTGAAGCTGTAAATCCTACCGGAATCGTTGATTTTATCACCATGATTGCATCCGGATTACACTGTATAACAAGCTTTATAACATCTTCAACCGCACTTGTATCAAAATAATTCTTCTTACTGTCATAATTCGTTGGAGCTGCAATAACCACAAATTCTGCATCCCTATATGCTGCTGCCCCGTCCAGTGTTGCATTTAAATCCAATTCTTTTTCTGCAAGATATTTTTCGATATAATCATCCTGAATCGGAGATTTTTTATTATTAATCAGATCGACTTTTTCCGGCACAATATCCACCGCTGTCACATGATTATGTTGTGCTAAAAGTGTTGCTATGGAAAGACCAACATATCCCGTTCCCGCAACAGCTATGTTTTTTTTCATTATGCTTGTACCTCTCTTTAAATTCAAATAAAATACTTTAAATTTATTATGGTATGTAACAAAATTTGCTTCCAAAATGCATCTCTTACTTTTTGGTTATCATTTAACCATTCAATCAGTTTTTTATTCACTATTCAAAATTTCATAAACTTATCATTAAGTAGGGCTTGCTGAATAAATCGAATTTGTGCCAGAATCTTTTTAGAATACGTCGAAATCAATGCAAAATCGACAAAAAACAATGTGATATGCTAAAAGAGGCCAAAAACCATAGTTTTTTGATAAAACCATCGATTTTGGGGTGTTTGTGATGTATAAAAAGCCATGGGACAACCAGCTGAGTATGGAAGAGTTCTTTCTGCCTTTCGGGGGGAAACTATCCCGGAATAACCGCTGGGTGAAGCTGGCCCAAATCATCCCCTGGGATCACATCGAGGAAGAATACATGGCTCAGCTGAACCTGGAAGAGGG
>CALWXG010000129.1 GCA_944385435.1 uncultured Oscillospiraceae bacterium | reverse complement strand
TGAACAAGGAGCTCACCCGTGAAGAGGTGGCTTACGTCCTGTTCAAGGCCATTCAGGTGGACAAGGTGGAGTACACCACTGCTTTTGGCTACCAGAACGCTTTTGGTGAGACCACTATTGGTTACGATGAGTTTGGCCTGGAGAAGACCGCCGGCGAGATTACCGCTGTGAATCGCAAGGACAACACTACCACTCTGGGCTCCACTGAGGTGATCAAGGCCGGCACTCCCTGGACTGACATCGGCTACGCCGCCTATGCCTACACTGTGCCTACCGCCGGCGCCAAGACCCGCACCGCTGTGTCCGACGTGGTCATCACCGGCAAGAGCCTGGCCGTGAACACCGCTGCGACCCCCGATGGTTCCTTCGGCTCCATCAAGGCCACCGCTACTCTGGACAGCAACTATCACGTTTACTACAACGGCGTGCCTCTGAACAAGTTCTATGATGGTCAGACTGTGCCCGCTACCGGCTATTGGTTCGATGCCTCCGATATGGAGCTGATGAACGGCCGTGAGCGCGTCGACATCGTCAACGGCCTGAAGGTGGACTTCGTGGACAACGACAACGGCGGCAAGGCCGAGGCTGTTGTCTTCACCGAATACACCGTGGCTCAGGTCGCCGGCATCGCCAATGAGAGCAACACCGGCACCAATGCCTACATCCCCAACACTTACTACTTCTCCACCATGTCTCTGGAGAACGACAAGACAGTGGACGTGAAGGCCGACAACATGGTCAGCGCTTCCACCCTGGCCGTGGGCGAGCTGGTGACCTATGTCCAGTACGCCGGCGACACCTATGTCACCGTGGCTCCTTCTGCCTCTGGCGTGTTCACTCAGATCAACTATGACCGCGTCACTGGCAATGCCATCAGCTATGTCATCGGAGGCACCACTTATGTGAAGGCCAATGATGAGGAGACCCCGATCGCCTATGTTCAGGACTACTACCAGGGCAACGACTCTGTCCTGACCACCAACGACGTTGCCAACAAGGCCACTCTCATCGTTTACACCGATCCCTATGGCTATATGCTGTATGTGGACTACGCTCCCGTCACTGCCCAGTATGCCTATGTGGTGACCAATGAGGACACTGACCGGATCCCCGGCACCACCGATACAAAGGTCGTCTATACCGACGGCTCTGTGAACACCCTGACGATCTCCAGCGCCAAGGTCAGCACTGGTTCTGTCATGACTGACTTTGACCGCAATGATACCGACCTGGTGGACCACATCTATACGGTTGCCGGCAGCAACCTGGCCTATGCCTGCGACGGTCACTACAGCGGTAGTGTCTACGTCAACGGCACCTCCTATCTGGAGCAGGGCGCTTACCTGACCAACACCTCTGTGGTCGTGGATGTGCGCGGCGTACTGAGCGGCACTGCCACCAGCGCTACTGTGTACACTGGCTACGGCGAGCTGCCCACCATGTATAATGTGACCATGCACTATGTGACCGACGCCAGGGGCTTCGTCACCGTGGCGTACCTCACTGCTGGCCAGAATGACGCTTCCAAGGAGTTTGTGGTTTACACCACCGGCGCCAACTACTTCAACGGCGCCACCAACAAGTACAATCTGCCCGTGATCATGGACGGTCAGAAGACCACCCTGGACCTCACTCCCGGTGAGTATGCGATGATTGGTGAACTGGGTGTGGGCCTGTACGAGTACAACATCAATGGCACCATCAAGACCTTCTCCGGTTACACCTCCTTCTGTGAAGAGTGGTACAGCGTGGATTGGCAGGACGGCGCAATCGTGCTGGAGGACTACTTCGGCTTTGGCCGTGACTATGCCGTGTCTTACAGCAACAACGACGTCCACTTCTGGACCCTGGACATCGACAAGGGCGAGGCCTATGGCTACAACATGCTCCGCGGCGATGATATCCACGCCTATGTGGTGCGTGACGGCAGCAAGGTCACTGACATCTATGTTATCAAGGGCGATGTGACCACCACTGGCGACAAGTCCACCCACTACACCAAGCCTGTTGTCGTTGGCGGTGAGGTTGGCTACTATGAGTACTACAAGCAGGACAAGTTCGTCACCCGTTTTGAGTTTGTGAACACGTCCGAGGACACTGCTGCTCCCACCGCCGCTGTGGTTGACGCCGAGGGCAATGTCATCAAGGCTGGTACTCTGTCTAAGGATGGTAAGACGTATACCATCGCTTTGACCTATCAGGAGTACCTGAAGGCCGACGCTGACAATGATGGCAAGGTCACCGTCAAGGTGTCCGCCGCCGACGGCAACCTGATTGGCGTGGAGGGCAACACCCCCTCGCTGAGCACCGCCACCTACGAGCTGACACTCAAGAAGCCAGTAAACAAGAACACTTCCAACACCTTTAAGGTCAATTCTATTGGCAATAACTCCAGTGCGGTGATTGTGCAGTATACCATCAAGGTCACCGCAGAGGAGCCTGACCATGTTGCCGACCTGAAGGTTGCTGATAACGCTTCTGCCACTACTAAAGCCATTGCAAAGGTTGGCGACGGCGTATTTGGTTATACCAATAACGAAGTCGTTCAGTATGAGACTCTGAAGGATACCTTCGTGGCCTCCTCTGAAAAGGTCCAGAGCGTTGTCTGGTCTTACACTGAGGGCGGCAAGGAGTATATCGACGATGCCATCCCTGCCGGCAGCGATACTGCCAAGGGTTCCTTTAAGGTGACCGTCACCGCTGAGGACGGCACTGAGAAGACCTATGAGCTGGTCAAGTCTGTCGCCGTCAAGGGCGAGGTGGACAGCACGGTTGCTGGTACCTATACCTACACTGTGACCACTGATCCCAACTGGTATCTGCTGGGTGACAAGGCTGAGGTTAAGGTGACCCTGTCCCGCACTGACAACTTTGATGCCCCCACCTATAACATCACATATACTGTGAATAATGGGACTGCCCAGACTGCCACTGCGACAGCAAGTGGCAATACCATGACCTTCACAGCTGAGGTCTCGGTTACGGCCGGCGCTGATGTCACCATCGAAGTGACCAGCTTCGGCGCTTGATTGCAGGCCGCTGAAGGTTTGAACCCACAATAAAGAAGCCCCCGGCCATTCGGCCGGGGGCTTCTCCCATTTCACTTGAATGCTACGTAGGCGTAGGCGCAACCGTTGACATTGAGCTGCGGGTACTGAAAGCCGCTGTTCTTCACCACAAACCCTGTGCTGGTCATGTCCGCAATGGTGCCGGATGCTCCGCTGGGCCCGATCAGGGCAAAGCGGGTCAGAGCTTCGGCTTCGTAGCTACTGGACCGGCTGGTGCCGGTGATGATGACCAATTTGGGCTTAAAGCCCAAGTTGATGGTGCGGTTGGTGGTGCTTCCGTCGCCGGTGTAGCTGCCGGTGACGTAGGGCATATTGTCCGGCGTGAAGGCTTCGGCCACCTCATCCATCGCGCTTTGTACCACAACTATGGCTGTGTCAAGTTCTGTCAGGACCTCCTCCATCTTCTCCACATTGTCGTTGAGGGGCTGGGGCGAGAAGTCGTCCGAGCCCTCGATGAGTTTGAATTGGTATTTTGTCGTCTGTTGCATTGTTTTCTCCCTCCCATCAGGGAGGGAGAAGGGAGGTGAGGTTGTACGAACCGGGGCAACGGAAACGGAAAATTCTTTGTTTTGGTTTCCCTTGTCCCAAATTCCCCGATGCAACGTTGCATTTTCAGCCGAAATGTGCCCGATCTCCGAAATTCGTCCCCCGAAAAAATTCAGCCTGTTTCCGATGCACGGAAACAGGCAATCTCGGGGTGTTTATCCCTCCCCAGTGGGAGGGATAACAATATGCAACAGACAAGCAAATATCAGTTTAATCTGGTGGAAGGCAGTGATGATTTTTCGCCCACGCCCCTGAATCAGAACATCGAGAAGATAGAAGAGACGCTGGAGGGAATGGAATCTGCCCTGTCTGAGGCCTACACCACGGACCGGCGGCCCGCACAGGTCTACCAGATCATCCTGAACTCCACCCACTCCATCGGCGATACGCTGTACACCTTTCCGGAGCAGCCGGAATTTGTACTGGTGGTGGGAAGCTACGGCCTGGTGCTCCTGCGAAACGGCGACACGGGCCAGACCATCGAATACTACACCTACAACAGCGACTACTCCGTCACCTACCAGCTCAGCGGGAAAAAGCTGATCCTCTACGACAAGGCGGAGAAGCTGACCTACGCGGTGTTGAAGTGCATCGTATTCCGGTAAAAAGGGAAACCCCCGAGGGCAATGCCCTCGGGGGTCTTTGTGCGTGCAGTCAATTAGTCGTCGACATAGGTCACGCTCTTGATCGTCATGGTGACAGAGTCAAGAATCTGCTCACCCACTTCGACCGTAATCTCACAGTTTTTGCCGCTCGTCTGAGGGATTTCAACGGTCTTCTCTTCAGAAGCTACGCCGTCTCCAATCTTCAGCGTATATGTGATCGTGCGGGTGAGCCGCAGATCTTTGTCGCCTGCGTTATCGGCAGTGTTGTCATATACAGCCTTAATCTTGAAGCTCGTTTCCCCAGTCTGGATGTTGCCGACAGCAGTGATGGTCCATTCCTTTTCAGAAGTAGTCTCACCCTGCTTAAGGTCATCCGCGGGGCTGCCCTCGATGGTCAGCGTCTGATTGGCGTCGAAGACGTAGACCTTCACAGTGCCGCTCTCGGTCATGTCGCCGATGTTCAGCTTAGCATCCTCGCAGAACACGTAGTTGCCATCTTCATCCTTGACAGCATAGGCCTTATCCGCCTGGGTGTCCAGGGTGACGTAGTGGTCCTTGCCGTCATAGGTGAAGGTCTCCTCCTTGGTGTTGGCCACGATGGGAGTGCCGTCCTTGCCGTCGAAGAACTCGAAGTTCACGGTGATCTCCTTGGCCTCGATCTTGGCGTACAGCTTCACGGCCTTCAGACCGTCCTTGTTCTCGCCATCCACGAAGTCGGACACCTTGAGGTCCTCGTACTTCTCGACCTTGGAGTCAGCACTGAAGTCCTCCTTCAGGTACCAGCCCTCGAAGGAGTAGCCAGCCTTGTCCGCAGGAGCGGCGATGGCGTCCGTCTTTTCCACGTTCCAGATTACGTCAGCAGGCTTGATGTCCTTGTGATCGTCGCCCATGGCGAACCAGATCACGTACTCATCGGCCTCGTTGGCGCCCTGGACGGTGATGACGGTGTCCTCGTCCACGGTCACAGTTGCTTCGCCGTTTTTGTCAAGAGTGACCTGCTCGCTGTTGACCTCAACGTAGTAGCTGCCGTCCACGTAGCCTTCGTCTTCCTTCACGGTGAGGGTGAGCTTGGTGCCCTTCACCACGTCGACCTGGGCAACGCCGTCGTCGCCCTTCACAGTGGTGGCAACAGGAGTGGTGTTCAGCTCAGCGGTGGTGTTGTCCACGTTGTTCACCAGAGTGACGGTGTAAGCAGCGTAGTTTGCGTCATCCACGATGGACTTGTACAGGCTGGCCAAGATATAGACATCCTTGTCATTGGCATCCTTGTAGGTGCTCTCGGAGACGTTTAGGGCGTACAGCACGTCCTTGCCGTTCATGACGTAGATCAACTCGTCGCCCTTGGTGGCGGCGCTTTCCACCACATCATAGGCCACCCAGTCGTTGCGGTTGCCGTCGTAGGTCACCTTGTACACAGGAGTGGTCTCGGTGGGGAAGGAGGTGCCGTCAGCCATGTACACGTAGTCACGGCTGTACACATCCCGGCCGATTACAACCTCGGAGGCGTAGATGCCCCACTTAGCGTACTCGTCAGTGATGGGGGCGATTGCTTCGCTGTTGGCCTCGATGTCATAGAACCAGGGGAAGTAATCGGCGTCAATGCCGGTCTTCAGGTTTCCGATCTCCTTGTTGTCATCCAGTGCGCCGGTCTCGTCCAGGCCAATGGTGTTCATCCAGAAGGAGGAGGCGTTGAAGCCGGCCTCACCGTATCTGGTGTTGGCCAGATAGACGAACTCCGCAACGTGCTGGGCGGAAGTGGCCTCGATGACCACCACGTCGGCGTAGTAGTAGTCTCTGCCGCTGGTGCGGGTCTGAGTGTAGACGGCGTAGGCGTGGTCCTTGCCGGCCACCAGGGTCAGGTCCTTGGGGGCGTTGGCGTAGCCCACCCAGGTCTCCACAACCAGATCGCCGGCGGCGGTCTTGGTCACATAGTAGTAGACGGTGGAGGTGGTGGCGTACACGTCGTCGTCATTGCCATCCAGGTCATTGCCGTCATGGGCGGCCAGCTTCTCGTCGGTGAGGGCGCTCTTGTCGTTCAGCTTCAGCTCACCCTTCTGAGTGTTCATGAAGATGTCGGTGTAGCTGCCCACCTCATACAGGGCGGTGCTGCCCTCGCCGATGGCGTAGGCGGCCACGTTGGTGGCGAACTCGTGCGCGCCGGCGAAGCCGTCCACGAAGCCATACAGGCGGCCCCAGGTGCCCTTGTCGGCGATGTCGGAACCGGTGGCATTCACAAAGGTGCTCCAGTCGGTGTTGGGGGCGGTGGAGACGTCGTAGGTGGTCTCAGCCTCGCTGGCGGTGACCAGGTCCACCTTGACGTCGCTGGTCTTGTTGTCGGTCCAGTAGTAGCCGTCGGTCAGCAGGCCCAGGCCGAAGGACTCCTTGTTCTCGGTGTAAGCCCGGACATAGCCGAAGAAGTCCAGATACAGGTCGTAGGCCACGCCGGTGGTGGCGTTGGTCAGCTCAAAGGCGAAGGTGTCATACAGGAAGTGGTCGCGGAAGTCAGCCCGGTCAATGTTGATGGCGGACTGGCCGTAGGTGGTGTCACCGCAGGTGATGGTCTCGGCCTTGTAGTCGATGCCCTTGGTGTCGATGGTCTCGGTGACGACCTGGGCGACCTCAGCGTAGCACACGCCGTCGATGACAACGTACACCACCACGTCATCCTCAGCCAGCTCGGTGCTGCTCACCACGGGCACGGGGTTGACCTTGTTCTCGGTGTCGAACTTGGTGCCGTCGGCCATGGTGTAGACGCCCTTGTCGCTGATGTCGGCGATGGCATCCATGGTGAACACGGTCTTGAAGACGTAATCGGCAACGCCGTCGCCGTTGTTGTCGATGACCTTCAGCCAGTTGCCGTTCTCGTTGCCGTTGACAGGATTGTCGTCGATGGTATCAACGTCCAGATACTTCGCAACGAAGCCCTCCCAGCTCTGGTAATTCACGCCCTTGATGGCATAGTTGGGGCCATAGGCAAAGGCGTTGACGTTGTACTCCACCTCTTGCTCGTCCACGACCAGTGTGACAGACTCGTAATCCTCGCCGTTCTCCTTGTTGATCAAGGCGTTGATGGAATTCTCCAGCAGAGTGAGTTCGTCCTCATTCAGTGTCTGGCCCACGCGGTAGGTGACGGTCTTGTTGTCGCCCTTCTCCACGGGCACATAGTGGATGCGGAAGTAAGTGGTGACCTCGCCAGTCTCAGTCGTGACGCTGTCGAAGTTCACAAACTGCTCGCCGCCCTTCTTCAGGCCGGTGGTGTTGACGAACTTGGAAGCGTTGCTGATGTCGGCCTTGGCGCCGGTCTCCCACACGGTGTTGTCGCCGTCCACCAGGGCCAGCACGGTCTTGGCAGCGCCCTTGCCGGCGATGTAGCCCACCTTGGCCAGGCCCAGGTCGGTCAGCTCAGTGCTGATGGCCAGGGTGCGGTCGCCATCAGCGGTGGTCAGGGTGGTGCGGCCAGCAGCCAGCGGAGAAGAGCCGTACAGGTCGGCATACTCGTTGGCAGTCAGTACACCAGTGACCTTCTCCAGGCCGAACACGTCGTAGCCAATGGTGGTCTCATCTGGAGCGTTGGGATAGCCAACAGCGGGGATGTACTGCACCTTGTCCACCTGAATGGCGTTGAACAGGATGTAGGCAACTTCCTCACGGGTCAGCTCGGAGCCCAGGCTGGTCTTCAGACCGTCGGTGATGCCCAGCTGCTCGGCAGTGGTGGCAGCGTTGATGGTCCACTGAGAAGTGCCCTCAAACTCGCTGTTCTTGCCGTAGCCCAGAGCGCGGAGCATGATCACCAGCAGCTGATAGCCGGTGACGTTGCCCTGGGGATCGTAACGGTCCTCGCCCACGCCCACCACGTATTTGCCGTTGGCGGCGTAGTTGACGTAACCGGCAAACCAGTTGGTCGCATTTACGTCAGTGAAGTAGTCATAGTCTTCGTACAGACCCACGTTCTTGTCGGTGACATCACCGGTGAGAACGCGGTACACCAGGGTAGCCACCTCAGCGCGGGTGACCTTGGTGTCAGGCTGGAA
>CALWXG010000128.1 GCA_944385435.1 uncultured Oscillospiraceae bacterium | reverse complement strand
TCTATCGCCTATTAAAGCTTTTGAGCCATTCTTTTAGGCTGGCATCCGATTCCCATTTTGCATCTTCTTTTGGAAGGATTTCTTTACTGGCAGCTTCGATTGCTTTCCTTTTCAGTTTTGCATCCGTTCTTGCATAGATTTCAGTAGTCACAACGCTGGAATGTCCGAGTAGATCTCTTATATACATCAGATCAACCCCCGACGTAATGAGCTCCATAGCAGCAGTATGTCTCATTTTATGTGCAGTGAGATCATCCGGTATCAGTGCCGGATCCTTTTGTCTGGCTTTAATCGCATATTTTTTGAGCACATAATTGACACCTTGCCGTGTAAACTGTGAATTCATGTGGTTTTTGAAAAGGTATTCCTCAAAACACGCCTCGGAATTGTATTTCATATGTGAGAGATATTTCTGTATGTGTTTGGCAGCTGTCTTCATCAGTGGGACATACCGACTTTTATTCCCTTTGCCATGGATCCTTATAGTGTACGGTTCACTCAATGAAATGTCCTTTACTTTTATATTTATCAGTTCTGACACACGTACGCCAGTTGTATAAAGGAGCAGTAACATTACATAATCCCTCAAGCCGTTCACGGCGTTCATGTCTATCTGATCAACTAAAAGTTTAACCCCCTCCGTCTTCATATATGAAATCTCTTTTTGCGCCGTTTTTTTTAAAGGAATTCCAAGTATCTGCTGGTATTCCGCCATATAATCCGGCAGCTCATATTTCAGGTAATGAACAAACCCTTTCATTACGGCAAGTCTGTAATTACGTGTGGCCGGGCTGTTTTTTCTGCATTCCTCAAGCCAATTCAAAAAACCAAGGATGGATTCTCTTGTATAATCCATGACTGAGATCTTTTCGGGCCTTATTCCACGTACGGATTCCATATATTCGAGATAAAGAACAAAAGCATTCCTATAGGTATCTATAGTCTGGGGAGAACTTCCATTTTCATTGGGAAGATAACGGGTAAAATATCTACTAAGGTATGTTGCAAAATCAGTTGTTTTCATCCTCAGCACCTTCTTTCGTCACCGGTCCAAATATTCTGTCAACCATCGGATGAAATTTATCTTCAATGTATGGGAAAAGCTGTAGGGTCAACCTTACATACTTTTCCGTAGCAAAAATTGTTTTGTGCCCTAAATAAGTTGACAGTATAGGCAGCGCAACATACATATCTACCCCGGAATCCGTCATCTGTTTAAAGGAGTATACAGCCATATGGTGTCTCCAGTCATGAATTCTTGGTCCATTACCATCCCCTATGTAGGGAATGCCTGCTCTGAACAGAAAGTCTCGATGTTTTTCATAAATGCTTTTCTGATCAAGCCTGCCTCCATTTGCATTTGTAAAAATGAAATCTGTATCATCCAGAAGATAAAAGCATTTGTCTGCGTATTCATTTAAAAGAGCCTTGAGATCATCTCCCACAACAACATAGCGCTGTTTATTGTTTTTTGTCTCATTCAGCAGAAGAATACCTTTATCAAGATCTACATCCCTCTTGCGAATTCCTAGAGTTTCATTAATTCTGGTCCCACAGCAGTACAGGATTCGGAAGAGTACAGGGTATTGGATGGCGTCCTTGCGGTTCATTCCGCTTGTATAACTGTCAACAGCCATAAAATATCGTTCAGATTCAGCATCTGTATAAATATGCGGCTCAAAGTCTGTCTCCTTGTATTTTATATCGCGTACCACAAAAACATTATAGCCTTTTATACTCAAGTATTTCAGAAACTGCTTGCTGGAATTTATCCTCAAATAATGTGTTGCATGGGACTCATTCTTTCTCAGTTCAAGCCACCGGGATGCATGGAAGGTAGTAAATACCGGCTCCTCTATTCCCTGTTCTACACAGAAACGGTCAAAACCTATAAGGTTGCGTCTGCAGTTATCGCTATCAAAGCCAGCTGCCGCTTTATCTCTTATGTAATTTTTGATTTCATCTGTGAAAACAGATCTAAACTCATATTTTGCCATATTTACCCTCCTTACTGTAGAATGGAGAGCGAAGCACGGGCATTGGGAGTGGACACTGTTTCAGTTTATCATAGTCTACGGATATATAGTAACCCGTGGTCTCTGTTCGTTGGTGTCCCATAACAGCGCTTATGACTGGCATGGCAACGTTCTTTTTCAGAAGGTTGGTCGCTAGGCTGTGCCGCATGGCATGAGGCCCATGCTTTTTATTCTGCCAGTTCTTTATTCCAGCACGCTTCATATATTTGGTGACAACGGAATGAATTGTTGGTGAGGACAAGGGCTTACCTTTATTGGCATTCTCCATGGATACAATGATCTCCGAAGCGTCTGTGTCGGGTCTTGCATGTTTCAGATAATCTATGATCGCATTCCCTACCGTAGACAAAAGAGGAAACTCTACCGGTACACCTGTTTTGTGTTGGACGAAACGGATAACATTCTTGTCCCAGTCAATGTCATCAAACGAAAAACGGGTGATATCTTTTGCACGCCATCCGTATTCTGCAGCGAGAAGAAGGATCAAATAGTCTCTTTTCCCGATGGATGACGCTCTTTCTACAGAAGCAATCAATTCTCGAATTTCATCTTCTTCATATGTTGTTGGCAATTTACAATTCTTCTTGTAGTTATCAGGAAGAATAAAAACAGAGCAATCTTTTGATGACAGCCCTACATCATAAACAAACTGAAGGTATAGCCTTATGGTACGTGCGGCATTATGTCTTGACGAAAGGGAATAATTCATGGTGGAAAAGAAACGTTCTGTTTCTTCAATCGAAAGATCTTCATATTTTATCCCTCTCCCGCTCATAAACCTACAGAAGCTATGAAGGTATATTCTTTTATTTTCAATGGTTTTCTCTGCAAGCATAAGCTTATCCTTACAATAATCCAGATATTTTAATGCCGCCAAACCGATCTCGCCATCGAAGTTGTATTCAACACTTGGACAGCGAAATTCAAAATCGCCATTCTGCTGGTAAGAGATCAACATGCGGACGGCACGCAGTTTTTCCCTGAAGTGAGTGGGTGCGCGTTTGGGCATGAGATGCGTACCCAACATCTCGTCGCAGTATTGCTTGCCGATAGCTTCACTGAACTCAGAAATCTCTTTGCTGCGCAACCATTCTCGGATGGCATTCCACTGTGTAGTTATCCTTACATAATAATTTGACTCGTATTCCCTGTGCCGCAATTCTTCATCACACAAGGCAACCAATTCTTCAAAATTTGTTACCATATTTATCTGTACCTCCTTAAGATAGTTTAGATAAATATGGTCTCATATTTGTTCT
>CALWXG010000127.1 GCA_944385435.1 uncultured Oscillospiraceae bacterium | reverse complement strand
TGGGTTTTGGCCAGGACATTTTTGTAGATGGCTTTGCCGGTTTCCGGGTCATGGCCGGCGGTATACCGGCCCTCCCAGCGTCCGTCTTTCCGCTTGCGGATGTTTCCCTCGCCGTTGGCTCTTCGTTTTGCCATGTGCAGCAGCTCCTTTCTGGCACCACACATATCACAGAAGGGGGACGAAGAGGTGTACACACTGATAACAATATGGGGAGGGGCTGTTGGGAAAACAAGGGCTCAGCTTGGGGGATCCTGTAGGCCTCCCGAGTGCGGATCAGCCTCATGCGTTGCGGGGATACGGGGCGGGACACAGGGGGAGACAAGGGAGGAAACAGGTACACAGGGCGAGGTGAACGGCTATAACCAGGAATTCGCACGAAAGCTGCTTCTATTTCGAGGTTTGGCAAAGTGATCAGCGCCCTGGTGAGCTCGACTTGTTGCTTTTCGTAAAAGAAATAACAAACACAAACTTTTTATTTTCGCAATGCATGGCATAGGCACCGCCAAAAGATTCTACAATGGATAAAATGTTCTGAAGCCCGTATCCGTGCTGAAGTCCATCTTTTTTGCTTGTCGCGATTCTGCCGTTTGAAATTTTGACCGGGGAGTCTATGGAATTCTCGACATATAAGATGCTCTCGTTGGCATTTGCCTTGGCCTTGAGCAAGATATATCGTTCGGAGGTGTTGCTTATCTTTTCACATGCCTCAAGTGCGTTATCTAGCAGATTTGAAAGTACTACGATCAAGGCGTCATCGGGCAGGGGAAACGCAGACAAATCGTCCAGCTGTACGCGAAATGGAATATTGCGCTTTTGCGCGGACGTATATTTTTGAGGCTTCGGGCATGATAGTGGAAACACATCCCCGTTGCGAGGTGCAAGCAGCGCTTATAGATTCTGAGCCAGAGGCATACGGCACCAGCCACCGCCGCAGGCGGGGACGCTTGACCGCACGGAGAAAAGTGCTACACTGGGCCGCTCGACGGCCTGGTGCTCTCTTCTGCGCGCTCATGAGTTCTTCGCCGTCGGCATGTTTTGCCCAGCGCTTTTCGAGGTACTGTCAAGAGTGGCGGCCATCGATTGCTCCGCGCCAGTTCTCTAGGCCTACCCAACAATTGGTTGGCTCAAATTTGAGGGTTCCACTTCCCAATCGAAAATTGAAACGGCCGCAATCGGCATAATTACTGGGGTTGCGGTTGCTTTCCTTCCACTATCACACACGAAGAGCCAAAAACCTAGATATTTCAGGAGCATGGACCTGGACAGCTCCATAATCGGGAAGCCGTCCAGGTCCTTTTGCCTGACAGCGTGGGTTTTAAGCCGGAAGGGTTCATCTCAGCGGTATGAACCTTGCTCACCCAATCGACAGAGAGAGTGGGCCCCAAGGCCCACAAACCGGTGTGTTTGGGTGACGTCCGCACCCGGGCCTGGTACAGGATGCCGGGGCGTGTGCCGGCTGAAACGGACTGCGCGCCTGCAATGGCCGCACGGATGGTGTTAGGGCAACCGGGGTATGGAGTCCGGTTCCCCCTTCGCAATATTCGACAGTTGTGAACGGGAAAACCGCCGCAACCCCTTGGAAATAAAGGAGGTTGCGACGGTTTGTCATGTTTTGGGATGTTGTATGTGACGGCTCAAAACTGGAATTTGCTTTGAAGAAAGCTCCATATTTCCGCCCGCAGGCGGCATTGGGGACAGGAGTATCCCCTGCAAGCAGATGTGCTCGGTATATTTCAAACAGCCAAATCCGTTGAAAACACTGGGTTTGGCTGTTCGTATTTCTGGCCTTATCGGACTTTTTGGTTTCAAATGTCATGTAAGATCTCCTGTATACAGTTCTGTCCCTGATAGGGGCAATCAGGAGTTTTTCCAGGTCAAAGGTGTCACCCGTTTTACTTCTGGGTGTTCGGTGTTCTTGCCGCTGACACGATCTATGTATACCGGATCCACCCTCAGTTCCTCCATCAGTCCCTCTTGCCTGGCGGTATTTTGATCAGCGGTGCGGACAATCTTCGCACGTTGTCACTCATCGCTCCTGGTTTTATGTGTTGGTCTCCCACTTGACGTGTCCCCTGTGTTGCAGTACAATCGTAATACAAGGAGGGGTTCATGATGGCAATGGACGCGACACTTCAAATCAGAATGAATGGGGAGCTCAAGGCCCAAGTGGAGGAGCTCTACCGAAATTTGGGCACTTCCTTTGCGGAGGCTGTCCGCGTGTTTGCCCAGCAGAGTTTGCGTGAAGGCGGGATGCCCTTCCGGCCCACCTTGAAAACCTGGGATGAGATGACCCGGGATGAGATCCACGGGAAGCTGCTGCGCAGCCAAGAGGATATCCAGATGGGCAGAGTTTACAGCCAGGAGGACCTGGACACTCGGATGAGAGAGAGATTTTCCCATGGAACAGATCCCGCAGTATAAGATCATCTACACGGAAACCGCTGTGCTGGATATCGAGGAAAAGGCGGACTATATCGAGACGCAGCTCGGGGAAGCGGGGCTGGCGCTGTCCTGGTATCTTCATCTGAAGGAGACCATCCTGCAAAATCTGACCACTTTTCCCCTCAAATACCCTTTGTATGATGTAGAGCCTTGGCGGGAACAGGGCATTCGGCTGTTCCCAGCCCGGAATGACGTGGTTCTCTACCATGTGGAGGAGGGAAAACACCTGGTCTATATCCGGGGCGTTTGCACCAAAGGCAGAGACTTGTCTGCACATTTGGGAAAAGCTTGACAAAGATCGCATTGGGGTCCCAGCCGCAGATGGCACACATCCAAAAGATGTATTTGGGGCAACGTCCGCACCCGGGCCTGGTATAGGATGCCGGGGCGTGTGCCGGCTGAAATGGCCTCCAGCGCGCATTCAATGGCCATACGGATGGTGTAAGGGCAGCCGGGGTATAGAGTCCGGTTCCCCCTTCGCAATATTCGACAGTTTGGAACGGGAAAACCGCCGCAACCCCTTGGAAATACAGGAGGTTGCGGCGGTTTGTCATGTCCTGGGATGTTGTATGTGATGGCTCAAAATTGGCATTGACTTTGGAAAACGTTCAACGTTTCCGCCCGCAGGCGGCAGCAGCAGAATGCTTCCGTACGATCTTCATTCTTTTTTATCTGTCAAATTATGCTTGATTATATGTTTTGAAAGATATAACCGCTAAAAATATGATTCCGGACTTGAAAATCCAACATATCCGTGGTATCATAGAAATGGCTCCGGAAGGGAGGCAGATCATTGTGATTAAACGGGAAACCTATATGAGCCGTATCCGTCCTTTTATAGGAAATGACCTGATAAAAGTCCTGACCGGTATCCGCCGAAGCGGGAAGTCGGTCATGTTGGACCTGATTAAAGAGGAGCTGTGCGCTTCCGGTGTGAACAGCAACCAGTTTATCTTCCTCAACTTTGAGAATATGAGCAATGCCCATCTCTGCACCGCTGTGGCACTCCATGATGAGATCATCCGCCGGGCTACTGAAATCAAAGGCAAGGTATATCTTTTCTTTGATGAAATACAAGAGGTGGATGCCTGGGAAAAATGTATCAATTCTCTCCGTGTGGAACTGGACTGCGATATTTATATCACCGGCTCCAATGCCAAGCTGCTTTCCGGCGAGCTGGCTACCTATCTGGCTGGACGGTATGTAGAGTTTGTGATCTATCCGTTCTCCTTTGCGGAATTTATCGAATTGTACCGCACCGTCTATCCGGACACTGATACCCGGCAGTGCTTCAGTAAGTATCTGACCGCAGGCGGCATGCCCTATCTGTCCAATCTCCGCTATGACGAAATGGCCAGCCGCCAGTATTTGCGGGACTTGTTCAACTCCGTGGAGCTGAAAGATATTGTCAAACGAAATAATATCCGGGACGTGGATATGCTGGAACGGATCATTGCCTATGTGACTTCCAATATAGGCACCACCTTTTCCTCTACCGCCATTTCCAAGTATCTGAAAAGCGAAGGGCGGTCCATATCGCCGGAGACAGTGCTGGGTTACATTAAGGCCTGTACCGATGCCTTTTTGTTCTATCAGGTGAAGCGGCAAGACTTACAGGGTAAGAAGATACTTACCGTGAATGAGAAATACTATGTAGCCGATCATGGTGTCCGGGAAGCTGTGTTCGGCGGCAACATGAAGGACATCAACTTGGTCCTGGAAAACATCGTCTACATGGAGCTCCTGCGCCGGGGTTATACCGTCACTGTCGGCAAGGTGGGCGACAAGGAGATCGACTTTGTATGTGAGGATCAGGGGAACAAGCTGTATATCCAGGTGGCTTACCTACTGGCCTCGGAAGATACCATCCAGCGGGAGTTTGGTATCTATGACCGTGTCCGCGATAACTTTCCAAAGTACGTTGTCACCCTGGATGAGTTTGATATGAGCCGCAACGGGATCAAGCACCGTAATATCCGGGACTTTCTGCTGGAAAGTGAATGGACCTGATTAAAACGCAGAACAGCCGCAGGATTTTCGCCTGCGGCTGTTTCAGACACACTGTTTATTCTACCTAAGATTTTAGCAAAAGTAGAACTACACATGCAGCGCCAAAGTAGAGGTGGAAAAGTCGGGTAATTCGAGGTGAGCTGGGATAGGAAGGTCAAAGAGGGAGAAATACTCCTTCACCTTTTTGGAGGGTGTCTCCACCGTAACAAGGCCGGAACGGCTGCGTACACACATCAGGGATTGGAGTTTCCCGAACAGCTCAGAGACAGAAATACCTGCATGGGACAAACGCTTTCTCAAAAGCAGAAGAATGATGGTGTCGAGAATATCATGCAGAATCTTTCCAGAGACCGCAGAAAATTCTGTGTAAACGACGGGATATGACAGTATAAAGGATCCTGGGGAAGTCAAGAATATCACC
>CALWXG010000126.1 GCA_944385435.1 uncultured Oscillospiraceae bacterium | reverse complement strand
CTGGACTGGGACGACACCCTGCTCCAGGCCCTGGACATCCCCCGGGCCATGCTGCCCCAGGTGCGCTCCTCCAGCGAGATCTACGGCTACACCGAGATCCAAGGGATCCGGGTGCCCATCGCCGGCATTGCCGGCGACCAGCAGGCCGCCCTGTTCGGCCAGACCTGCTTCCGGGCCGGGGACGCGAAGAATACTTATGGCACCGGCTGCTTCCTGCTGATGAACACCGGGGAGGAGCCCTGCGAGAGCAAGAACGGCCTGATCACCACCATCGCCATCGGCCTGAACGGCAAGGTGCAGTACGCCTTGGAGGGCTCCGTCTTTGTGGGCGGCGCGGTGATCCAGTGGCTGCGGGACGAGATGCGCTTCTTCACCGAGAGCCGGGATGCGGAGTACTACGCCCAGAAAGTGCACGACAACGGCGGGGTGTATCTGGTGCCCGCCTTCACCGGCCTGGGCGCCCCCTACTGGGATATGTACGCCCGGGGCTGTATCATTGGCATCACCCGGGGCACCAAGCGGGAGCACATCATCCGGGCCGCCCAGGAGTCCATCGCCTATCAGGTGGCCGACCTGGTTCACGCCATGGAGGCAGACACCGGCATGCCCCTCAACTCCCTGAAGGCGGACGGCGGGGCCAGCCGGGACCACTTCCTCATGCAGTTTCAGGCGGACATCATCGGCCGGGAGGTGCGCCGCCCCGCCATCCGGGAGACCACCGCTTTGGGGGCCGCCTATCTGGCCGGCCTGGCCACCGGCGTCTGGGACAGCGAGGAGGAGCTGCGGCAGCTGTGGAAGTGTGAGACCGCCTTCCATCCGGAGATGGGCGGCGAGCAGCGGGAGAAGCTGCTGTCCGGCTGGCACAAGGCCGTGGGCCGCAGCCGGGACTGGGCAAAATAAAGAACCAACGTGACAACACCCCCTGGCGGTAAAACCGCCAGGGGGTGTCTGTATCGAAATGAAAATCACCGCTCCCGGCCGCAGGGGTCAGACGTGGGGGCAGGGGAGTAGTGCTGCTTGACGGCGGCGTACAGCCGGTAGCCTCCGGAGAGGTTGTAGCAGTCATAGCCGTGCTGGGCCAGGATGCGGCAGGCCACATAGCTGCGCAGGCCGGTCTGGCAGGTGACGTAGACCGGCTTGCCCTGGGGCAGTTCAGCCAGGTGTTCCCGCAGCTCATCCAACGGGATGTTGATGAAGCCATCAATGTGGCCCCGAACGTATTCGCCGGCGGTGCGGGTATCCAGCAGGGTGACGGAGCCGTCCCGGGGCAGACAGTCCGCCTCGTCCCAGTGGAACTGCTTCAGCCGACCGTCGGCCAGATTTTCCATCATGAAGCCGGCCATATTCACCGGGTCCTTGGCAGAGGAGTAGGGAGGGGCATAGGCCAGGTCCAGGTCCCGCAGCTCCGGCCCGGTGAGGTGGGCGTGGATGGCGGCGGCCAGCACGTCGATGCGCTTGTCCACACCGCCGTATCCCACGATCTGAGCACCCAGCAGCTGATAGGTGTCCCGCTCGAAGAGTACCTTCATGGTCATGGTCCGGCCGCCCGGATAGTAACCTGCATGGTTGGCGGGAGCCAGGTAGACCTTGTCGCAGGGGATCCCGGCCTTTTGAGCGGCGATCTCGGTGAGACCGGTGGCCGCTGCGGTGAGGCCGAAGAATTTCAGCACGCAGGAGCCCTGGGAGCCCAGAAAACGGCTGTCTCCGCCGCAGATGTTGTCCGCAGCGATGCGCCCCTGCTTGTTGGCTGGGCCGGCCAGGGCGATGTGGGCGGGCTGGCCGGAGACTGCGTTGCGCACCTGTACCGCGTCCCCCACGGCATAGATGTCCGGCAGGGAGGTCTCCATGCGGTCATTGACCACGATACTGCCCTTGATGCCCAACTCCAGCCCGGCGGTCCTGGCCAGGGCGGTATCCGGTGTCACGCCGATGGCCAGCACCACCATGTCCGCCTGGAGGGGTTGCTCTCCCTTCAGCAGCACCTGGACGCCCCCGTCAGCTGGGGCGAAGCCTTCCACCGAATGGCCCAGCATGAGCCGGACGCCTTTGGCCCGGGCCTCGGCGTGGAGGAAGGCGGCCATCTCCGGGTCCAGCTGGCTGAGCAGATGGAGGGGGCGCTGGACAATGGTGACCTCCAGACCCAGATCACGCAGGTTCTCCGCCAACTCCAGGCCGATGAAACCGCCGCCCGCCAAAATGGCGGAACGGGGCCGTTCCCGGGTGACAAACTCCCGGATGCGGAAGGTATCCTCCACAGTGCGCAGGGAGAACAGCCGGCCGCACTCCACTCCGGGGACCGGGGGCTGGGTGGGCTTGGCGCCGGGGGAGAGGAGCAGCTTGTCGAAGTACTCGTCAAATTCCTCCTCGGAGTCCAGATTGCGCACCGTAACGGTCTTCAGCTCCGGGTGAATGGCGGTGACCTCGTGATGGACCCGCATGTCCACCCGGAACCGCTGCCAGAAACTCTCCGGGGTTTGGAGAGTGAGCTCCTCCGGATCGGTGATGACCCCACCGATGTAGTAGGGCAGGCCGCAGTTGGCGTAGGAGATATAGCCAGAGCGTTCAAAAACTACGATCTGGGCAGTTTCGTCCAGCCTGCGAATCCGGGCTGCTGCGGTGGCGCCGCCGGCGACGCCGCCTACGATAACGACTTTCATGGTTGTTCCCACCTCATATAAAATTTGCAGATGACTTTATTTTAGCACAGTTT
>CALWXG010000125.1 GCA_944385435.1 uncultured Oscillospiraceae bacterium | reverse complement strand
ATAGGTCTTTAGATGTATTTCTTTTTACGAAGAGGACGGGGCACTAATTACATGGAGTGCTGCTTTTGCTGAGAAAGGCAACCATGTTGTCAAAAACGAATTTGACGATACAAGACTTGTCGAAATCTTCAATGCAGCAACAAACTGACCAATTCCACTTTGTTGATCCAAATACTGATCGATAGGAGCAAGGTTGAAATACACTTTGCTCCTTTGATTTTGGGTGGAGGCCGGCAACCGAAATCGGCCTCTAATTTTTACGTGCTGAAGAGCAAAAACGTTTACGATGTGTTTTCGGGTAAAGCATGGCGGGGTCAGAAAAAAGCAAAGGTTTGCGTTGCAAAGTGAGTCCTTGGGACGCGGACCGGATGTGTCATTTATACGGGATCGCTGCGGCGAACTTTACAATTGTGTAAGGTTCGCCGATTTTGACGTTTGCATCAGTACAATAGACAGCAGAGAGCAGAGAAAACGGCGATCCGCCAGCCCGGAAAAGATGCTGCAAGGCGGGGCGTGGAGAAACAGAAAGAGGATGTGGAGCGGCTATGGATAGAAGAAAGCGAATCCTGTGCTGGTTGTTTTGTCTGCTGGCGGCAGGATACCTGCTCAGCGGCTGCAGCGGCAGAGGGGGCGGAGGGACGCTGAATACGGACGACTGGCAGTCCTGGCGGATCGGTACGCCCCTGGCCTGGAGCTCGGACTATTACCTGTCCGAACAGGTGCGCATTCCCAACCTTTACCTGTACGACAGCATTGGCGACTGTATCATGGCCCTGAGGTTCGGCTACATCGATGCCATTGCCGTGGACGCCCTGTATGCCTACAGCATGACGGCGGGCTATCCGGACCTCACCATCCTGGACCAGCCCATCGGGGAGGATGCCCTGGTGGCCTACATCACCAACGCCCGCCGGGATGTCCGGGAGCAGATGAACGAGTACATCCCGCAGTTCAAAGCCAGCAAGGACTATGCGGACCTGGCGGAGCGTGCCAACGCCGAGGAGTTTATTCCCAACACGGACATCCCCATGGCGGAGGGCGGAGAAGTGCTGAGAGTGGCCATCAACACCGGCGGCAGCGGATACCCCTACACCTACTACGACTTTGTCACGGAGGAGCCCCAGGGGGTGGACATCGAATTCATCAAGCACTTTGCAGCGGAATACGGCTACACCATCGAGTGGTTTGACAGCAGCTGGGACGCCTGCTCCCTGGCCATCTCCACCGGGGAGGCGGATGTTTTTGTCTATGCCATTTCCCAGTACTATGCCGGGGAGGTGGAGGCCATGGGGACATGCCTGCACTCAGATCCTTATTTCGACCTGGACCTGGTGCTGGTGACCCAGGCTGAGAACATGGAACGGGAGGAGAGCTGAGCATGGGACTGATTGACTATCTGCAGAGATCCATCTACATGAACCTGATCTATGAGGACCGGTACCAACTGATCCTGTCCGGCCTGTGGGTCACGCTGGTGCTGAGTATTGTCTCCTTTGTCCTGGGTACCGCCCTGGGCATGGCGTTCTGCGCTGGAAAGGGGAGTCAGAACCGGGTCATCCGGGGCTTCTGCAACGCCGTCACCGCCTTGATGGTGAAGTTGCCGCCTCTGGTGCTGCTGATGATTTTCGCCTACCTGATTCTGGCGGACACCAGCTTCAGCGCCGAGACCATTGCCATCATCACCTTCACCCTGAAGTGTGCCTCTCATCTGTCGGAGATGTTCCGCTCGGCGGTGGACTCTGTGGCGCCGGGAGAGGTAGAGGCGGCCCGGACCCTGGGTTACTCCAAATGGCAGGCATTCTTCCAGGTGGTGTTCCCCCAGGCCCGCCACCAGGTGATGCCCCTGTACAAGACCCAGTTCGTGCTTACCATGCAGGACACATCCGTGGTGAGCCTTCTGGCCATCCAGGACATAACGCGGGCGGTGACAGTCATTACCTCCCGGACCATGGATCCCATCATCTCCCTGGTGATCACATCGGCGGTCTATCTGCTGCTGGGCTTTATCGCCAACCGGATGCTGAGCCTGGCGGACCGGAGCAGACACCTGACGAGTAAGGAGGCAGCGAAATGTCCATGATTCATATCGAAGGGTTGAGCAAGAGCTTCGGCGACAACCTGGTGTTCCAGAACATCAGCGTGGACATAGAGAGGGGGGACTGCGTCTGCGTGATCGGCCCCTCCGGCTGCGGCAAGAGTACCTTCCTGCGCTGCATCAACCTGCTGGAGCGGCCCACCGCCGGCAGGGCGTTCATTGACGGCCAGGAGATCACCGCCAAAGGCGCCCCTCTCGACCAGATCCGCCGGAGGATGGGTATGGTATACCAGGGTTTCAACCTTTTCTCCCATAAGACGGTGCTGGAGAACGTGATGATGGCGCCCATGCAGCTCCAGGGGCTTTCAAAAAAAGACGCCTTCTGCCTGGCCATGGAGTGCCTGACCCAGGTGGGCATGGCGGAGCGGGCGGACTTCATGCCGTCCCAACTCTCTGGCGGCCAGAAGCAGCGGGCTGCCATCGCCCGGTGCGTGGCCATGAAGCCGGAGCTCATCCTCTTTGACGAGCCCACCTCCGCCCTGGATCCCACCATGGTGGACGAAGTGCTGGCAGTCATCCGCCGGCTGGTAAACCGGGGGATGACCTGCGTCATCGTCACCCACGAGATGAACTTCGCCAAGGCCGTCAGCTCCCAGGTGATCTACATGGACGAGAAGGGAATCTATGAGATGGGGCCCCCGGCCCAGATCTTCGATGCCCCCAAGCGGGAGAAAACCCGGGCCTTCATCCACCGGCTGAGAACCTTCCGGCAGACCATCTCCGACCGGTGCTTCGAC
>CALWXG010000124.1 GCA_944385435.1 uncultured Oscillospiraceae bacterium | reverse complement strand
ATCACCATCGACGGGATCACGCTGAACGTGCCCGACCACAAGAACGTGCTGGAATGCGCCCTGGAAGCCGGGATCTACATCCCCCACCTGTGCCACCATCCGGACCTGCCGGAAAACGGGTCCTGCCGGATGTGCATCGTGGAGGTGGAAGGGCAGGAGGGCGTGGTTCAGTCCTGCCTGCTCAAGGCAAAGGACGGCATGGTCATCCGCACCAAGAGCGAGCGGATCAACAAGCTGCGCACCCTGGCCCTGGAGCTGCTGCTGGCAGGTCATCCGGAGGACTGCTCCACCTGCCCGAAGTACGGCAACTGCGAGCTGCAGACCCTGATCCAGTACATCGGCGCCAACAACGCCCGGATGCGGCCCCGGAACCGGGGCATGAAGTCGGAGGAGGGCAACCCCCTGCTCATCCACGACATGAACCGCTGCATCCTGTGCGGCCGCTGCGTGCGGGCCTGCCGGGACCTGCGGGGCGTGGGGATTCTGGACTACCGGAAGAAGGATCTGGAGACCTACGTGGGAACCCTGCACAACAAGCTGCTGGCCGACGCGGACTGCCGGTTCTGCACCGCCTGTGCCGAGGTGTGCCCCACCGGCACCATCCGGGACAAGAAGCAGATGATCGGCATGAAGCGGGAGGACGCCATCGTCCCCTGCCGGGCCACCTGCCCCGCCCACACCGACATTCCCCGGTACATCCGCTTTGTGAAAGAGGGCAATTACGACGCGGCTGCCGCCGTGATCCGGGAGTCCGTCCCCTTCCCCAAGGCCCTGGGCTATGTGTGCACCCACGCCTGCGAGGGGGAGTGCAAGCGGGGCGAGGTCAATGAGCCCATGTCCATCCGCAACATCAAGCGGTACGCCGCGGAGCACGACACCGGGAAGTACTGGAAGGGCAAGGGCAAGCAGCTGCCGTACACCGGGAAGAAGGTGTGCGTGGTGGGCGGCGGCCCCGCCGGCCTCACCGCGGCCTACTACCTGCGCAAGCAGGGCCACGCCGTATTCCTGAAGGAGGCCCTGCCCACCGTGGGCGGCATGATGTCCTACGGCATCCCCTGCTACCGCCTGCCCCGGAACATTGTGGCGGAAGAGGCCCAGGTCATCGAGGACCAGGGCGTGGTGGTGGAGACCAACTGCCGGGTGGAGCACCCGGTGGAGCTGCTCAAGGAGTACGACGCGGTGCTCATGGCCATCGGCACCCACCAGGGCGTGCGCCTGCCCATCCCCGGCAGCCAGCTGCCCGGCGTGCTGCTGAACATCGACTTCCTGCGCCAGGCCAGCCTGGGTCAGGAGACCGGCATGGGCAAGCGGGTGGTGGTCCTGGGCGGCGGCAGCGTGGCCTTCGACTGCGCCCGCACCGCCGTGCGTCTGGGCGCCGAAGAGGTCCATCTAGCCTGTCTGGAGGCCCGGGAGGTGATGACCGCCGATGAGGAGGAGATCGTCCAGGGCCAGGAGGAGGGCGTCTTCGTCCACCCCGCCCAGACCTTCGAGCGCATCACCGGCGAGGATCATGTCACCGGCGTGGACTTCATGAACGTGCGCTCCTTCACCTTTGATGAGAACCGCCGGGCCATCATCGAGAAGGAGGAGGGCAGCGAGCACCACATCGAGGCGGACACCGTCATCTTCGCCACCGGCCAGCGGGCGGAAATCACCCCGGACGCCGGCCTCACCCTGGGCCGGGCCAACTCCATCGCCGTGGGCGAGCGCTCCCTGGCCACCAGCGTGCCCGGCATCTTCGCCGCCGGCGACGCGGTGTACGGCACCAAATCCGTCATCCAGGCCATCGCCTCCGGTAAGGACGCCGCGTCGGAGATCGACCGCTTCCTGGGCGGCGACGGGGATCTGAAGGAAGTGCTGGCCCCTGTGGAGCCCGCCTCTCCCCGGCTGGGCTGGATGGAGAACTTCAGCCGTCTGGAGCGCCGGGAGCCCCAGGTCAAGGGCGCCGCAGAGCGGGAGCACAACTTTGAGCTGTTTGACTTCGGCATCTGCGACGGGGACATCTGCGGCGAGGCCAGCCGCTGCCTGCAGTGCGACCTGCGCCTGCAGATCCACCGTCCCCGCCTGTGGACCGATTTTGAGAACAAGGAGGCGTCCGAGTCATGACAACCCTGAGCCGCGAGGAAATTTTCGAAAAGGCCGGACAGCTGCGGGAGTTCGGCGTGTACAATGAGCCCCTGACCCAGCGCTGGCAGCGGGTGGAGGACGAGCGCTGGCTCCAGGACACCCCCATCTGCGCCGTGGCCGGTCTGAACAACATGGACACCGACGGCGCCCTGCTGGAGCTGCTGCGGCAGAATCCCCAGGACGTGCTGGCCGGTCTGGAACTGGCCGCCATTGCGGTGAACGCCCAGGCCAAGGTGCTGGTGCTCCCCGAGGGGGAGAACCAGCTGGGAGAGAGCCTGGCGGAGCTGGCCGCGCAGTACGGCGTGGAGCTGGAATACGGCATGGTGAACGCCCGGCAGTACCGGGGCAGCGCCGTGCATCACATTGAGACCATGATCGCCCTGGCCCAGACGGTGGACGGCCGGTATGAGCCGGGCACCTGGGTGGCCGTGCGCAAGGACGGCCGGACCGGCCCCCTGCGCCGGGTGGAGTACGGCACCACCGTGGCCGAGGTGCTGGGCGGGGACGCCCAGGGCCTGCGGGCCTTCGCCCTGGGCCGGGCGCTGTACACCGCCGACTCCCTGGGTATGGCCATCGCGCCGGACACCAATCTGGGCAACGGCGTGATCACCCTGTATCCCGACAGCTGCTGCATCATTCACGAGGCGGAGCAGGTGCTGCTGGATGAGCGCAAGCGCAGCTGCGGCAAGTGCACCTTCTGCCGGGAGGGCCTCATCCAGCTGCACACCCACACCAGGGAAATCACCCAGGGCAAGGGCAAGAAGGAATCCCTGGACATGATGAGCGAGATCGGCCAGGCCATGGTCTTCTCCACCCCCTGCTCTGTGGGCCAGACCGGCAGCCGGTTCACCCTGGACTCCATGGCCCTGTTTGCCGAGGAATACGAGGACCACATCAAGCGCCACAAGTGTAAAAACAACGTGTGCTCCGCCTTCACCTCCATCTACATCGACCCCAGCCTCTGCCAGGGCTGTGAGGAGTGCGCCGACGTGTGCCCGGAGGAGTGCAT
>CALWXG010000123.1 GCA_944385435.1 uncultured Oscillospiraceae bacterium | reverse complement strand
CCCCATCATGCTCAGCATACACGTGATATTCTTGCTTTTGTCGAAAATCGCTTACACAAAATTTTCTGAGGGGCCGCATCGGGCGGCGCATCGCTTTTGCGCCGCCCTTGCTTTTTCACAGGGCAGCCAGGACGTCTGACCACACGTCCTGGTTCTCCGTCTTTTGCCCAGCAGGACGTCCAATGACACGTCTTGATCCCCGTGCTCGGCTCTGGAAGACGTCCATCGTTCACATGGTCTCTGAATAGTCCGTGTAAGCAACTGCCGGCACCACCGATGTGCCACCAATTTCTCCTCGTCAATACCCATCTCTCTCAACAAATGCGTATCATTGTATTTTCCATGCGTTCAGGATCAAAAAATACAGGTTGGATCTGTGTCCGGCGCTGAAACAGGCTGCTGCCCCGGAGGAATATGTGCTTTTCTGCAATCAAAACAGTATCTACCACAGGCTGAACTGCGCTTCTGCAGAGGTGCACAATAGTTCCGGCGGCTGGGCGGCCAGCATCGACAGCGCAGAGACCTTGTCTGCGAGCCAGGTCCATGTCTGTTTCCTCGGGATCACCAGCGGCATCCGGTTGTGCACCGGCTTCACAGAGTCGTTGGCTGCGGTGGTGAGAATGCAGTAACAGTCCTCGCCTCCACGCCGGTCAAAGAGCCCTGCCATATAAAGAACGGGTTCCTCCGGAAGCGTGAACTGATATTTCCGCTTGCCGGCGTCCCACTCATAGAAGGCCGTCGCAGGTATCAGACACCGGTGGGCAGCAAGACTCTGTCGGAACAGAGGTTTTTCCGGGACAGTCTCCGCCCTGGCGTTGATCACCAGCGTGCCAGGCAGCTGATACCCCCACTTCATCAAAACAGGCGCAACACCAGATTCCTCCTGCACCAGGACCGGCGCCTTGGCTGTGGGGCGGATTTCCCCCGGCGTCCACCGCCCCGCCCCGTACTTCCGCTGGATCGCATCTGCAATTTGACGAATTTCTTCACACTGCTCAGCTGTAAACTCATAACGTCCACACACTCCCTATAGCCTCCTGTGCAATAAGTTGTACGCTGCAGTACGAAATATAGTATACCACAAGTTTGCGTGGACGGGCCACGTCATTGCGGTCAGGGAAAAATTTCCGCTTGACAAATAGAACAAATGTTCTAAACTAAAGATGGAGCGCATTTCGGGAGGTGCAGAACATGACGCGGCATATTTTACATGTGGATCAGAACTGCTTTTATGCCTCGGTGGAAATGCAGAGGCACCCGGAACTGCGGGACAAACCGCTGGCGGTATGCGGCAGCCAGGAAGAGCGCCACGGGATCGTTCTGACGGCCAATTACCTGGCCAAGCCCTACGGCGTCAAAACCGGCATGGCTATTTGGCAGGCACGGCAGAGGTGTCCCGACCTGGTGATCCTGCCTCCGGACATGGACGAGTACATCCGCTTCAGCCGCATGGCCCGGGAGATCTATGAGGACTACACCGACCAGATCGAGCCGTTTGGCCTGGACGAGAGCTGGCTGGACGTGACCGGGAGCGTGGGTCTCTTTGGGGATCCTATGACCATCGCCAGAGAGATCAGCGGCCGCATCAAATTTGAGCTGGGAATCACCGCCAGCATCGGGCTGTCAAACAACAAGATCACCGCTAAACTGGGAAGCGACTACAAAAAGCCGGACGCCATCACCCGGATTGAGGCGGACAACTACAAGGAAATCGCCTACCCACTGCCGGTGGAGGATCTGCTGTATGTGGGGCCCGCCACATCTCGGAAACTTCGGGGCATCGGGATCAGCACCATCGGCCGCCTGGCGGAGTGTCCGGTGGACATCCTGGTTCGGCGGCTTGGGAAGATGGGTGCGGTGCTGCACGCCTTCGCCAACGGGCAGGATGTCTCACCGGTCCAGAGGAGCGACCATATCCCCAACATCAAAAGTGTCGGCAACAGTGCAACCACGCCCCGGGACTTGGAAACGGAGGCGGATGTAAAACTGATGCTCTATCTTCTGGCGGAAAGCGTCTGCTCCAGGATGCGGGAGCTGGCTTCCCGCTGTACGGTGGTGGAGATTTATGTGCGGGACACGCAGCTCAACTCCATCGTCCGTCAGCGGAAGCTCCAGGCGCCTTCCTGCTCCAGCCAGGAGCTGGCGGAAACCGGGCTGGACATTTTCCGGCACAATTACCGCTGGGATCGGCCGGTCCGCAGCATCGGCTTGCGGGGCGCCGGGCTGGTGGAAGACCTTGGGACCATGCAGCTGTCCCTCTATGCAGAAGATCAGAAACGGGATAAATGGGAGCGGATTGACGCCGCAGTGGATCATCTGCGCCAGCGGTACGGCTATATGAGCGTCCGCCGCGCGTTGATGGACAGTGATCCGCTCTTGGGCCATATCAATGTGAAGGACGGACATACGGTCCACCCTGTTGGGTATTTTGGAGGATAGGCCATGGACAAACGCAGAAAACAGTATGTGCCGGTGGTGGTACGCTTCGATACGGAGGGGAAGCTGCGCCCGCTGGTGATTGAGTTCGATGAAGAACACAAGTACCCGGTGGACAAGGTGCTGGATGTCCGCAGGGCAGCCTGTCAGCGGGTGGGCGGCGTGGGAGACCGCTACACCTGCCGGATCAATGGTCAGGTGACCTACCTGTGGATGGAAAAGGGCGTCTGGTTTGTGGAGGCAAAGGAATAACAGGCAAGTGCGGAGGAACCCGGTTCGTTTCCACCACCCCAGTCTGATTTTATGCCGCACCGACTGGAGGCCACAGTGAGATAAAAATACCGCCCTTGATTTCGCACACGGAAGCGCTCTGCTGTTTGGAATGTACTGAGCACATCTGCTTGCTGGGGATACCCCTGTCCCCTATGCCGCCGTAAGTGAAATCATAAAAGGAGTTGGGGATCCGTCTGTCCGGGCCTCCTCTGGGCCGGCCCAAGGCCGGAGAACCAGATGCAGTGCGGAACCGGCAGATGTACCGGAATGCCCGCAAACGCAACGTCGTGGAAAGCAGAAACGGCAACTCCAAACGACGTTTCGGTCTGGATCGGATCGGATTATGGCAAAGCTGGATGAGACTGCAAAGCCCGAAGCAATACTGAATATCATAGCCATGAACGCCGCCCGCAGGGTGGCGCGATGGCTTGCGCTCTTTTCCCGTTTT
>CALWXG010000122.1 GCA_944385435.1 uncultured Oscillospiraceae bacterium | reverse complement strand
GAAGGATAATGGAGTGATCCCCCATCAACTCCATGAAGAGGAATTGGTCAAGATACTGGGAAATGCATCCGCTTATCATCAGGCAAATCACATTGTTTGGAGATGACCGAAAGCTGCTTGCCAACTGGTTGCACAAGACCTATGGCAACAAGCTGACCCGGGAGGAAGAAAAATTGGCCCTTCGTTTCCAATGCAGCGGATGGGGACGTCTTTCTCGTGCTTTCCTGACCGAGATCTATCATGGGGAGTCTTCTACCGGTGAGGCTATGTCCATTATGGACATGCTGTGGGAGACAAATTACAATTTGATGGAACTGCTCAGCAGCCGATTTGATTTTGCCGGTGCGGTCCAGGCCTATCGGGAGGCGCATTTGAATCAGTATATGTCCCTCCAGGACTACCTGGACGAAAGCTACGCATCACCCGGAATTAAGCGCGCTATCCATCAGGTCATGGGGATCGTCAACGAATTGGAAGGTATCCTGAAGTGCCCGCCGAAACGGGTTTTTGTGGAGGTGGCGCGAGAGCATGGGGAAAAGGGCAAGCGCACCATTTCCCGTAAAAATGAACTGCTGGCACTGTATCAGAAGTGCGGTGAAGAGTGTGATGAGTTATTCCAACAGCTTTCGGACGAACCGGAAGGAAGTCTTCGCAGAGATAAGCTGTATCTGTACTACACGCAAAAAGGCAGGTGTATGTATAGCGGAGAGCCGATCAATTTAAGTGAACTGGACAGTGGATACGACATCGACCATATTTATCCCCAGAGCAAAACAAAGGATGACAGCATCCAGAACCGTGTCCTGGTCAAACGGGAGCTGAACGCCGTGAAGTCCGACAATTACCCCATCGCCGCTGATATCCGAATGAAAATGCGTCCTTTCTGGACGGAGCTGGAGCGGGCTGGGCTCATATCAAAAGAAAAATATCACCGGCTAACTCGCAGTACGGAATTCAGCGCGGAGGAACAGGCTGGGTTCATCAGCCGCCAGTTGGTGGAAACCCGCCAGTCCAGCAAAATCGTGGCAGAACTTCTGAAACAGCGCTTTGGGTCACATACGGAGATCGTCTATGTGAAAGCAGGGAATGTCTCCTCTTTCCGTCAGGATCAGCGGCTGACAAAGGACGGACAGCAGAAACAGGCGGGGCAATGTAAACAAAATGAGCAAACTGTGCAAGACCCGTTGTTTGTCAAATGCAGGGAGGTCAACGACTTCCATCACGCTAAGGACGCCTATCTCAATATTGTGGTGGGCAATGTCTATCACGTCAAATTTACCCGCAATCCGGCCAATTTCCTGCGAGAGAAAAATGCCAAGTTTAGTTTAAGCCGAATGTTTGACTTCGATGTATCCCGAGGCGAAGACGTCGCCTGGAGGGCAGGCCCAGAGGGCAGTATAGCCATTGTCCGCCATACCATGAGGAAGAACAATATCCTCTTTACCAGGCGTTCCGCAGAGGCCACAGGAGGACTTTTCGACCAGATGATCGTCCCCAAAGGAAAAGGACAGGCCCCCGTGAAAGCCAGCGATCCCAGGATGAGCATTGAGAAATTTGGAGGATACAATAAGTTGACCGGGGCCTATTTCATTCTTGTGGAGCACACCGCCAAAAAGAAACGGGTACGCTCTCTGGAGACTGTGCTTCTTATGTATAAAGAAAAGTATGAAGCTGCCCCAGAAACATACTGCTGCGAAATATTGGGCCTACAGGAACCCAAGGTGTTGATTCCCCGCATCAAGATCAATACCCTGGTGTCCTATGATGGGTTCCGGATGCATATTTCCGGGCGGACTGGTGACAGGATTATATACAAAAACGCGAATCAGTTAGTTATGCCACCAGATTGGCAGCAGTATATTAAAAACATATCCAAATACCTTGAGCGTTGCCGGACGGCTGGCCGGGAACTGGAGTTGACCACCTTTGATGGCATTACCGATGAAGCGAATTTGACACTCTACAGATTGTTGCTGGAAAAATTAGAGAATGGGAGATACCGGGTAAAGTATGAAACGCCGGCACAGACCCTTTGTTCGTGCAGCGAAAAGTTCCGGCGGCTCTCGGTTCCAGATCAATGCAGAATCCTAATGCAGATCCTCAACTTATTTGCGAACACTGCCGCCAGCGCAGATCTTAAACTGTTGAATGGCAAAGCGGGAATTGGTATTTTGCTCACCTCGAAAAATCTTGATAACTATAGGGGACATTCTTTTAAATTGATCCACCAGTCTATCACCGGTTTTTTTGAACAGGAGATAGACTTGATGGGAGAGATGCTTTCATGAGTTGGCGTGTGGTAGTTGTCGCCAGCAACGCAAAGCTGGACTATAAGCTGGGCTATCTGGTGGTACGCACTGTGGAGGAAGTGAAACGGGTGCATCTGAGCGAGATCGGGGTGCTTATGCTGGAGAACACCGCCATCTCCCTGACCGCCTATCTCATGTGTGAGTTGATCCAGCGGAAAGTAAAAGTGATCTTCTGTGACCATGAACGCAACCCATATGCAGAGCTGGTCCCTGCTCACGGAAGCCACGACAGCAGCGCCAGGATACGGCAGCAGCTCAAATGGCCGGAGGGCGTCCGGCAGCAGGTGTGGACGGAGATCGTGAGGGAAAAACTCCGGCGGCAGAGAGCTCATCTCCGCCGCCGGGGCCTGCCCCAGGCAGAGCAGCTGACAGCCTATCTGGAGCAGCTTCAGTGGAACGATGCCACCAACCGGGAAGGCCATGGGGCAAAGGTGTACTTCAACGCATTGTTCGGCCTGGAATTTACCAGGACAGATGGATCTGCACTGAATGCAGCACTAAACTATGGGTACAGTCTGATCCTCTCGGCGATCAACCGGGAGATATCCGCCGCCGGATATCTCAATCAGTTGGGGATTGCCCATGAGAATACTTACAATCCATTCAATCTGGGATGTGATTTTATGGAGCCCCTCCGCCCCCTGGTGGACGGTGTTGTGACGGATATGAAGCCGGAAAAGCTGGAACGGGAAGAGAAGATGATGCTGGTCAACCTTTTCAATCGGCAAGTTCAATATGATGGAAAACAGCAGTATCTTTTCTATGCCATCCGCCTGTATTGCGGAGGCCTGTTTCGCGCATTGCAGAGTGGGGACATTGCAGAGATTAAATGGATCGAATATGAGTGATAGATTTATGCGT
>CALWXG010000121.1 GCA_944385435.1 uncultured Oscillospiraceae bacterium | reverse complement strand
AAAACACCGCACCGATCAAGCCGAAACCGTCACACCGTCTGAAGCGAAATCTTCACACCGTTCGGCCGAATATTGCAGAAATAGCTTGCAAAACAGAGCGTTTTTTCTTATCATAATAAAAAAGAATAAAATTCTAGTCTATCGTTTGTAATCGTCAACGCTAGAAGAGAGCGTTGCAGAAATGGAATCTGCAATGCGCCCTTCTGCGGAAAGGAGTGAGCATGAATATGAAAGTGCGGCATCGTACCCTGATCGTCCGAGTGGTGGTGTCTTTGGTGTTTGTGGGACTTGTTATGAGCCTTGCGGTCAGCTTGAGCCGGTTGAAAACGGCCAGAATGGTCGTGGATGAGGTTTTGCTGGGCAGCGGCATCACGATCCTGATGGAGAAATCCAACTACTGCTTGGAACAGGTAAGAATCAAGGAGGGAACGGGCTATGATCCCACAGCAGCGCTGCTGGGGCTGGCAGAGGATGCAGCGGTGATTTCTTGCAATTTATACGCTTTGGATATGGTTTCTTCGGATCTGTCGGGATGCTCCAAAACAATGGATCGGTACCATTTGGGGGATCGTGAGACAAGGACTATTTTTTCTGAGTTTTTCAGACAGTATCATGACTACCTGATGGAGGATGTGCAGAGCATCCAGGAGAAATTGGAACAGGGGGAAGAAGTGACAGAAGAAGATCTGCCCAGTGTGTCGGCGTTTTGTGCGATACTCACATCGTACGATCCAGACTTCATCGGTAAAACAATCAGAACCAGCTATCAATCGGACTGGCGGGAGCAGATGACGGTTTGAAGAGAACGTGACAAGTTGCTTCTGACATGAACGCAGTAGCGGCACGAGCTTGAAAATTTCCCCTTGAATTTTCTGCATTTTCTTCATGCACAGCAAAAACACCGCACATTCGTGCGGTGTTTTTGCTGTGCATCTTTTTTCTCAACACATTCTGGTGACCCGTCGGGGACTCGAACCCCGGACCTTCGCCTTAAAAGGGCGTTGCTCTACCAACTGAGCTAACGAGTCATATTTTTAGGAAAAGCGCTGCCTGTCTGTCCCCACGCGAACCCTGCGCAGCGGGCCGCGAGGGACAGGGCGGAGACACAGCTCCAAAGTGGCTGGGATGGTTGGACTCGAACCAACGAATGCGGGAGTCAAAGTCCCGTGCCTTACCACTTGGCTACACCCCAATCGGAAAGAGTGGTAAGGGCCGGAGCGGACGCTCCGGCCCTCAGCCATGGTATGGGGTGGGTAATGGGGCTCGAACCCACGACACCCGGAACCACAATCCGGTGCTCTGCCAGCTGAGCTATACCCACCGTATTTACCTGTTGGCGCCGTCGCACGGAATCTGGGCCTTTTCAAGCGGAAGGGACGAACAGCGTCAGCTAAACCCCCGGCGTGAAAAGTGGCACGCCTGAAGGGACTCGAACCCCTGACCCACTGCTTAGAAGGCAGTTGCTCTATCCACCTGAGCTACAGGCGCATATGGAGCGGGTGATGGGAATCGAACCCACGCGACCAGCTTGGAAGGCTGGGATTCTACCATTGAACTACACCCGCATCAAAGGGTGACTCCGCAAATGTCAGCCTTGATATGATAGCACAATCCCTCTGCGTTGTCAATCCCTTTTCCCGGGCAATTTTCCGGAACTGATTCAGGGAATTGCCCGGGAACCGGACGATCAGAGAGGGGCATCGCAGAATGCGCAGCAGTCCACGCCACTGTTGTTCTTGACCAGGGGGGGAAGATAATGTTCCGTCTGGGTGATGCAATTGGGGTTGTGACAGATGGGGCCGTGGCCGATCTCCACCGGGGCGGGGGTCAGCCTAGGCTGATTGGCCAGATCCGCCAGCAGGGACATGCGGGCAAACATACCGAACCGGGCCTGCTGGAAGTATACCGCCCGGGGGTCGTCATCCACATCCACGGCAATTTCATCCACCCGGGGCAGCGGGTGCATCACCAGTAGGTTCTCCCGGGCCCGGGCCAGCTTGGCCCGGGTCAGGACATAGATGCCCTTGTTGCGCTCATACTCCAGAGGATCGATAAACCGCTCCCGCTGGATCCGGGTCATGTACAGCACGTCAAGCTGGGGAATAACCGGCTCCAGGCCGGTGACCTCCACAAAGGGCATGTCGTGCTCCCGCATGAACTGGCGCAGGTATTCCGGGATGGCAAGCTCCCGGGGGGCGATGAGGAAGAAGCGGATATCCTTGAATTTGGCCAGGGCCTTGATGAGGGAGTGAACCGTGCGCCCGTTTTTCAGATCGCCGCACAGTCCCACAGACAGGCCGTCCACACTGCCTCGAAGCCGGGTGATGGTGGTCAGGTCGGCGGTGGTCTGGGTGGGGTGCATGTGTCCGCCGTCCCCGGCATTGATCACAGGCACATCAGAATATAAGGAAGCGGCCTTGGCCGCACCCTCCCAGGGGGTGCGCATGACGATCACATCCGCGTAGCCGGACACCATTTTAATGGTGTCCTTCAGGCTTTCGCCCTTGGCCACCGAGGAGGACTTGGGATCGGCAAAGCCGAACACCGAACCGCCCAGCCGGAGCATAGCTGTTTGAAATGAGAAGTTGGTGCGGGTGGAGGGCTCGTAAAACAGGTTGCAGGACACCTTCCCGTGGCAGGTATCCAGATAGGCTTCTGGATGATTCATGATCTGATCCGCCCGGGCGTACAGCTCATCCCACTCCTGACGGCTCAAATCCCCGAAATCGATCAGATGACGCATGTCCGTTGCCTCCTTTTTAAATCGGCCTATTGTATCACATTTCCCCCTTCAGGGCAACAGGAATTGTATGGGATTTGGCGTTTCTTTCGGAGCTGCGGGAGACCGCGGCAAAATTTCCGTCCGGCCGGCTTATAACATGCCGGGAATTGGAGAAAATTAGAATTGTAAAGAGGGGCGGAGTTTTTGTAAAGTGCCTCACACAGCCGGAAATTGCCAGAGGGGCACTGTCTGATTTGCACAAAGCGCTACAGAACATATGGGGCAAAAAGAACGGCAAAAGACCGGAATAGCCGGGATCTTTTGTACATTTGGGAGACAATGCGGAGAAAGAAGGGCGTTTACAAAGACTTTACAAAGTCCTGGGCGCACACTTTACATTTCTCCTGTACACTCAAAGCGACCCTTGCGAGAGGGTACATAACAATATGTTGACGTAAAATCGAACAAGGAAATGGAGAGATTAAAATGAAGAAGATCATCGCCCTGATGATGGCTCTCGCCATGGTTGTCTCCCTGGCCGCCTGTAACAACAGCGCGAACAACGAGAGCGAAGCCCCTGAGTCCCAGGCCCCCGCCAGCCAGTCCGTCGAGGAGCAGCCCTCTGAGGAGCCCGTTGAGGAGATCTCCGGCACCGTGAACACCGACGGCTCCACCTCTATGGCCGACGTGATGGCCGCCTTCCAGGAGTCCTTCGGCGACCTGTATCCCGACGTGACCGTGAACTACTCCGGCACCGGCTCCGGCTCCGGCATCACCAACGTGCTGGCCGGCACCGTGGACATCGGCCTGTCCTCCCGCGCTCTGACCGACGAGGAGAAGGCTGAGGGCGCCGTGGAGAA
>CALWXG010000120.1 GCA_944385435.1 uncultured Oscillospiraceae bacterium | reverse complement strand
AGGACAAGCGCCACCACAAAGGGCATGCTGGCCGTCACATAGAAGGTAAAGCCCAGCAGCATGCCGATCATATAAATATCGCCCTGGGCAAAGTTTGCAATTTTCAGTGTGCCGAACAGGATGGTATAGCTCAGGGCCATGATGGTATACACCGCTCCCTGCGCCACCCCGTTGATGACACATTGGATCAAGATATTCATCGCTCCGCTTCCCTTCTTCAGAAAATAATCCGGGGGTATATCCGCGGGCTTATCCCGCAGATATACCCCCGGTCAACATGATGGAATTCACAGAAGATCCGGCTATCAGCGCTCCACCAGCTCCTCCTCGCCCTCGGCGTTGTAGCGGACGATATAGCACTGATCCAGGCACTCTCCGTTTTCCTGGGGATCCAAGGTTCCCTGCAGGCCCTCATAGGAAGCTTCCTTAATGGCCGCGTTCAGCTTTTCAGTGAAGTCCTCAGCGTTGACGTCGTAGGGCCCCATGTTATTCAGTGCAGTGGCCAGCAGGTACATACCGTCGTAGAACCGTACGGTGACGGCGCCGGGCGTCTGCTGCAGGGGATCCAGTTCCAGATAATCCTCAATGTACTGCTGGCTCTGTTCGTCGGTAAAGGCGGGAGACCAGGCAGCAGGATACACAATGCCCTCCCGCTCCGCGGGCTCGGTGACGCTGACAAAGGTAGCATTGGAGAAGTTGGCGTCGCCGGAGATCAGCACATCATCGCTGATCAGCTGGTGGGCCTGCTGCACCATGATGGAGCGCTGGCTTACCTCGCCGCCGCCGATGACCAGGACCTCAACACCATTGCTCTTCATGCTCAGCAGCTGGCCTGTGAAGTCGTTGTCGGTGGCCAGATAGGTCTGCTTGTCCACAAATTCCACGCCGTACTCCGCCAGAGCTTCCTCGCAGAAGTTCAGCCAAGACTGACCCTGGTCGTTGTTGCAGTACAGGATGCCCAGCTTGCTCTCGCCCAGGTCGTTGACCAGATAGTCCATCAAAGTGGAGGCGATAATCCGATCCTGGGGCACGCACAGATATACATACTGATAACCGGAGTCAATGACCTTGTCGGAAGAACCGGAGGGAGTAAAGCAAGGCACCTTAGCCTCTTCATATACGCCCAAACCAGCCAGGGTGACCACCGCGTTCAGGTGACCGAACACAGCCTTCACGCCGTCCTGATAGACCAGCTTGTTTGCCACAGACACCGCCTCGGTGGCATCGTACTGGTCGTCGCCTTGAATCAGCTCAAAGTCGTAATACTGACTGTAGCCGCTCTCATTGATCTGATTCAGCGCCACCTCCAGGCCGTACAGCTGAGTCTCAGCACCCCGGGCGCCGCTGCCGGTAAAGCAGGTGGCAATGCCGATCTTCAGGGTCTGACGTTCGGGCACATCGGTGCCGGGATCTTCTTCCCCGGTCTGGGCGCTGGTACCGGGATCTGGCTGCTGGCTCTCCGTAGTTCCGCCGTCGCCGCAGGCGGCCAGCAGGCCGATCAGCATCACCGCAGCCAGGAGCAGAGCGAGTACTCGTTTCATTTTCACCATGTCGTTCCATCCTTTCCTGATGCATATTGATTTGGGGGTATCGTGCGTTTTGCGCAGAAACTACCGGACTCAGCCAAGTCGTTGGTAGCTTTTCGTACAAATTATACGTGCTGTGCCGGCAAAATTCCAGGTATACATCTGTGCACAGGAATGTATTTCTCTGCATATATGCACTCCAAATTCATCCGCTTTTCTCATCCTCCGGCACGGTTCCTTTTTCCCTCACTTTCCCGCCAAATCGCAAGGTTTCTCTGGACGAATGCACACAAATGCGCTATGATATTCTGACAGGGACGCGCTGCCGCCCGTCCCGGAGGAGGATACTGCATGATCGTGTCAAACGTGCTCCGGCTGCTGGCCACCCTGGTTATCGCCAATCTGGCAGGCAGGCTGGTGTCCAAGCTTCAGCTTCCCGCCATTCTGGGCTGGCTGATCACCGGTATGGTGCTGGGCCCCCACGCCGTCGCCCTGCTCAGCGACGAAATCGTGGCCGCCCCCTGGTATGACGTGATCGAAAGCCTTATGGAGTGCGTTGTGGGCCTGATGATCGGCACCGAGCTGGTGTGCAAAAAGATGAAGCGGGCCGGCCTCCAGATCCTGGTCACCACCCTGACGGAGTCTCTGGGCACGTTTCTGGTGGTCAGCCTGGCCTTCTGCCTCATCTTCGCTCTCGCTGGGGTCCCCGTCTATCTGGCCTTTCTTCTGGGGGGCATTGCCCTGGCCACCGCCCCGGCTCCCTCCCTTTCCATCGTCAATAATATGAAGACCTCCGGCCCGGTGACCCGCACGTTGATTCCCATGGCGGCTCTGGACGATCTGGTGGGCGCCCTGGTATTCTTTCTGGTGCTGGTCTTTGTCTCCGCCCGCGCCTCTGTCCAGGCCTCTCCCATACTCTCGGTGGTTCTGGTGGTCTTCCTCCCCATTTTTGGAGGTGGAATCCTGGGCCTGATTTCCGGGCTGCTCATGCGCCGCACCCCCCGGGGCGCGCCCACCCTTGCGGTCATGCTCGCCCTGCTGCTGGCCAGTGCCGGGCTGGGCTTCTGGCTCAACCGGATTCTGGACTCCTCCATGCTCAATTTCATGCTCATCGGCATCGCCTATTCCGCCGTCTTCTCCAACCTGGTCCCCCGGGAGAAACTGGAGGATATCAAGCGGACCATGGACCCTGTCATCGGAGCCGGGCTGATTCTGGTCATCCTCAACCTGGGCGTTCCCCTGGATTACCACATGATCTTCGGCGCCGGACTCTACACTGCCGTCTACATCGTAACCCGCGCCGCCGGCAAATATGCCGGCGCCCGTCTGGGGGCAACCCTCACCCACTGCCCCGCCACAGTGCAGAAATACCTGGGACTCACCCTGCTGCCCCACTCCGGGGTGTCACTGGTCTTCACCGGAATGGCAGTCAACGTGCTGTCCGGCCAGGCCCCGGACTGTGCCCGGATCCTCCAGGGCACCATCGCCGCCGCGGCGGTCATCAACGAGGTCATTGCGGTATATGTGGCCAAAAAAGGCTTTGAATGGGCCGGGGAACTCCATCAGGCCAAGCAGCCCCGGCAGACTCACCAGCCCACCCGTAGCTGAGCGCGCCGCATCTTTTTCCAGGAAACGCAGAGGCGGGGAGAAGGCAAACCTTCTCCCCGCCTCTGCGTTTCTCATTTGCTTTCCCTCTGCCGGGCCAAGTTCAGCTCTCTCCCGTGTCCAAGAATGCGCCCGCAATGCGCCGCATGTACAGCTCCACTTTTTCCTGGCTGTGCTGCAACTCCCGCTGCACACCCTCCGTATCGTTTTCCACAATGGCCCTCACCAGAGCCCGATGATGCTCCGCATAGTCCGGGGCATAGCATACCGGCAGCACTGTATTGTTAATCATCCTCTCGCTGAAGGCAAGCTGGTCGCTGAATCGGATGAGCACGTTGTTCCCTGTAGCCCGAACCAGCAGATCGTGGAACTCCGCATTGTTTTCATACTGGCGGATGGAGTCGGTGATCTTCTCTCCCTTTCTCGTATTCTGCTCCAGCACCATCAGCAACGCCCGGGGAATACGTCCCACCAGCAGATTGCAGGCCGACGCCCGCACCAGCTCAAGCACCTCCAAGGTGTCCAGGCACTCGTCCACCGTCAGGATCCGCACAATGGAGCCATTGGTGGACGTGCTGTCAATCAGCTGCTCCAGCTCCAGTTTCTTCATGGCCTCCCGCACCGGCGTGCGGGACACGTCAAAGGCCTCCGCCAGCTCTTCCTCCCGCAAACGGGTGCCCATGGGTAAAAGACCGGTGGCAATCCCCTCCCGGATGGTATAGTAAAGGGTATCACTGGCCTGCTTCTTCTTCACAATACAGGAGAGCAGCCCCTGAATTCTGGGATCCATATCTTCTCCTCCTCTATCCTCTGCGCGCAGCCCTCGCTGCGGTATAGGTTGATTTCCTTTATTATAAGTATCCCAGAAAGATAATGTCAAATGTATGTTTTGTATAT
>CALWXG010000119.1 GCA_944385435.1 uncultured Oscillospiraceae bacterium | reverse complement strand
TTCAGATTTCTCATTTCGGATGTTCCTCCTTATCATTTTTCCCCGAAAAGTTCCGCCTCGAGAAGATGAGCCATTTTCTATTGAGAACTGGCCCAAAAGGTCGATTTTCCCGAGAAAACGCACAGGTTATGCGCTATTATCAGTATGGATGTCGATTGCGTTCGGATCGTAGAGTGGTTTCAAGAAACGTCCGCATGGCAAGGACAAAACCACAGGCTCAGGCTTGGTAAATGGCACCAATGCCGCCCTGAACATCATCCGGAAAACCTTTCGCCACGACGTGCAACTGGCATTCTGCTATGGGGATGACGAAAATCTTCTGCAGTTTCCTTGACTGCCCGAGCCCTTTGGGGCTATAATATACTGAATTGATATGTCTAAAAGTAGGTGCAAACATGGCAAAAGCGAAAGCTGGATCACAATATGGCAACCAATCCATCTCCGCCCTGAAGGGGGCGGACCGGGTGCGCAAGCGCCCGGGCGTTATCTTTGGGTCCGATGGCCTGGAGGGCTGCGAGCATGCGGTGTTCGAGATCCTCTCCAACGCCATCGACGAGGCCCGAGAGGGCCACGGAAACCTGATCATTGTCACCCGGTACGAGGACCGATCCATTGAGGTGGAGGACTTCGGCCGGGGCTGTCCGGTGGACTGGAACGAGGCGGAGGGCCGCTACAACTGGGAGCTGGTCTTCTGCGAGCTGTACGCCGGAGGCAAATACAAAAACGGCGACGGGGACAACTACGAATTCTCCCTGGGCCTGAACGGCCTGGGCTCCTGTGCCACTCAGTATGCCAGTGAGTATTTTGATGCGGTGATCTACCGGGATGGCTTCAAATACACCCTGCACTTTGAAAAGGGTGAGATTGTAGGAGACATGAAAAAGGAACCGGCAGACCGGAGAAAGACCGGTTCCAAGTTCCACTGGAAACCCGACCTGGACGTATTCACCGACATTGACATCCCCCTGGACTACTATACCGATACCCTGAAGCGCCAGGCCGTGGTAAACGCCGGGGTGACCTTCCGGCTGCGCAATCAGGTAAACGGTAAATTCGAGACCACGGAATTCCGGTATGAAAACGGAATTATTGACTATGTCCGGGAACTGGCCGGAGAAGATACCATTACCCAGCCGGTGTTCTGGCAGACGGAGCGCCGTGGCAGGGACCGGGCGGACAAGCCGGAGTACAAGGTGAAGCTGTCGGTGGCCTTCTGTTTTTCCAACCGGGTGCAGGTCATCGAACATTACCACAACTCTTCCTGGCTGGAGCACGGCGGCTCCCCGGAGAAAGCGGTGAAGTCCGCCTTTGTCTCGGCCATTGACAGTTGGCTGAAGCAGAACGGCAAATATCAGAAAAACGAGAGTAAAATCACCTTCAACGACATCCAGGACGCCCTGGTGTTGGTGAGTAACGACTTCTCCACCCAGACCAGCTATGAGAACCAGACCAAGAAGTCCATCACCAACAAGTTCGTCCAGGAGGCCATGACCGACTTCCTCCGCTCCCAGTTGGAGGTGTACTTCATTGAGAACCCCATGGATGCGGAAAAGATCGCCGGCCAGGTGCTGGTGAACAAACGCTCCCGGGAGACGGCGGAGAAGACCCGGTTGGGCATCAAGAAGAAGCTGTCCGGCTCCCTGGACATCTCCAACCGGGTGCAGAAGTTTGTGGACTGCCGCACCAAGGACGTGTCCCGACGGGAGCTGTATATCGTGGAGGGCGACTCCGCCATGGGCAGCGTCAAGCTGTCCCGGGATCCGGAGTTTCAGGGTATCATGCCCGTGCGGGGCAAGATCCTCAACTGCCTGAAGGCGGACTACGCCAAGATCTTCAAAAGCGAGATCATCACCGACCTGTTGAAGGTGATGGGCTGCGGCGTGGAGGTCAAGAACAAAAACAACAAGGATCTGTCCGAGTTCGACCTGAACAACCTTCGGTGGAACAAGATCATCATCTGCACCGATGGCGACGTGGACGGCTTCCAGATCCGCACCCTGATCCTCACCATGCTCTACCGCCTCACCCCCACCCTCATCCAGGAGGGGTACGTGTATATCGCGGAATCTCCCCTGTATGAGATCACCTGCAAGGAAAAAACCTGGTTTGCCTACTCCGACCAGGAGAAAAACGCCATCTGCAAGCAGCTGGATGAGGAGAAGAAAAAGTATGACCTCCAGCGCTCCAAGGGCCTGGGCGAGAACGAGCCGGACATGATGTGGCTGACCACCATGAGCCCGGACACCCGTCGGCTCATCAAGGTGATGCCGGAGGATGTGGAAAAGACCGCCGCGGTGTTCGACCTGCTGCTGGGAGACAACCTCAGCGGCAGAAAGGAGCACATCGCCGACAACGGGTACAAGTACCTGGATCTGGCGGATATCTCATGATGCGGGGACGTTCACCCCTCCGGACCAGGAAAAAGACCGGGAACGAGCCCTTCACCGGCATGGCCGGCACGCTCCGGGACTACTGGGCCTGGGCCCATTCGGACATCGCCTCCAACGCAGAACGGGGAAAACTGGCGGAGTATCTTGTCCACTGTGCGGTGGGGGCGCAATCGCCCTGCCGGACCGAGTGGGCTGCCTTTGACGTGCTCTCCCCGGAGGGAATCAAAATTGAAGTGAAATCCTCCGCCTATCTCCAGACCTGGAACCAGGCGCAATTTTCCAGAATCCAATTTGACATTGCCCCAAAACGCCCATGGGACGGGGAGACAAACCGCTATGCCGAGGCGGAGTGCCGCCCTGCCGATGTCTATGTGTTCTGCCTGTTCACCAGCCAGGACACAGAGACGGCAGACCCTCTGGATGTGCGGCAGTGGGAGTTTTATGTGCTGAGCACACGGGTTCTGGAGGAGCGGGTTCCCCGTCAGAAACAGATCGGCTTATCTGCGCTGCTCCGGCTCGGGGCGCAAAAGGCGGCGTTTTCCGAGCTCCGTGACGCAGTGAACGCCTGCAGAGATGAATCGGGTTGATTGCAGCCTGCAGGCCAGGGGCCTGCGGGAAAGGGCCGTGGGCTTCCATCCTGCCCGCAAGGCGTTTTGTCCATATGCTTTTTCCGCGGCGCTATGCGCCGACTTTGTCCCATTGGGAGGAATCCGATGCAGTATATATCCGCCTTGATGATCGTGGAGATGCTTTGCGTCAATCTGTACGTAAGCCATATCTGCCATGAGCGGAAAGCTTCGCCTAAAATTGTGGTGCCGGTGATGGTGGCGTTTACGCTGCTGCTCCTGGGACTTTCCGCGCTCACCATCGCAGCCTTGCCCGGATATGGCGAGGGCTCTTTTGTGATCCTGGGTTTCTTTTACGTGATCCCTCTGGCCCTTCTGTACCGGTGCGGGATCAAGCTCACCTTGTCGGTTATGTGCCTGTCCTGGTCCTATACCATGCTGCTCTTTCTCTTCTCCCAGTATCTGGGCCAGGTTTTCCCGGAACCCGCCCAGCCGCCCGCCATGCTGATCATCCAGACCGCGATGTACGGCCTAACCCTGCGCCCCTTTCTGCGCCTGCTTCATGGGAAGCTGCTCTATGTCATCTCCCATGCGCGGCCCGACCGGGGCAACATGCTGCTCCGCCTGAGCCTCTCCACCTGCGCGACTGCGTTTTGCGCCAGCTGGGTGCTGAAATCAGAGTCCCTGGCCGCGAAGCTGGCCCTGGTTTGCGCACTGGCGGTCAACACCGTGATGATGTACCAGGCCCTCTACGGTCAGACCCGGGCCCGGTGGCACGCGGTCCAGACCCGTCAGGAATCCTTGACCGATGCGCTGACAGGCCTGAACAACCGCAGGGCCTTTTTTGAACAGGCGGAGCTGCTTGTGAAGGAAGAGCGCCCGTTCACTATTGCCTTTCTCGACCTGGACCGCTTCAAATCCATCAACGATACTTATGGACATGCCGCCGGGGATTGGTACCTCCGGCAGTTCGCTCAGGAGTTCACCCGTCAGTTTACCATGGAAGGAACTTTCTACCGTATCGCGGGGGATGAATTTGTGCTTCTGCGGGAAGGGGAACAGAGTGCTGCGGCCATGCAAGAGCAGATCGGCTGTGTTTCCATCCGCTCCGCTGACCCCGACATTCCCTTTTTGGGCTTCAGCTGCGGCACTGCCGCCTTTCCGGAGGATGCCGGAGCTTTGGACGAATTGCTCAGCGTAGCAGACCAAAGGATGTATCGGGCCAAAACAGACGCACAGGCACAAACAAACATTGTCACAACGAACGAGGATTGATACCATGGCCAAGAAAAAAGCCCCCGAGGAGGGGGCAAAAAAAGTCAAGAACCCCAACGTGATGGGCCTGCGGGCCCAGGTGCTGGAACAGCCCATCACCGAGACGCTGGAAGTCAACTATATGCCCTA
>CALWXG010000118.1 GCA_944385435.1 uncultured Oscillospiraceae bacterium | reverse complement strand
TACTGTTATCAGGATCATCAGAAGGGAGGCACCGGTATGGATAAGGTGTATACCATCCCAGAATTGAAAACGATCTTATCTCCTGTCTTTGCGGAGCATGGGGTCAAACGGGCCGTGCTGTTTGGTTCCTATGCCAAGGGGTCTGCAACTCCCCGCAGTGATGTAGACCTTGTGGTGGACAGCGGCCTGCGTGGCCTGGCATTTTTCGGTCTGCTGGAGAGTGTAGCTACAGCGTTGGACACGCCGGTGGACCTGATCGATGTCTCCCAGATTGAGCACGGCTCCCGAATCGACAGGGAAGTGGAGCAGAACGGGGTGAAGATCTTTGAACAGTAAAGATGGTGTGGTTCTGAGAAAGATTCTCAAGCATATTGATTCCATTATGAGATATTGCCAGGGGTGTACGTCCCTCCAGGAATTTCAGGATGATCCAATGCTGGTCGAGGCAACAGTTTTCAACCTCATGCAGATCGGTGAGTTGGCAAAGGGCGCTCTCAGCGATGAGGCCAAAACTCAGTTCAAGACGATCCCTTGGACACAAATCTATGGTATGCGGAACCGGATCGTCCATGGATATTCGGGCATCAACCTGAGCATCGTTTGGGACACGGTCTCTTTGGATATCCCCCAGCTGCAGGATGAACTGCAGACAGTGATCCAAACCTGGTACACGGACAGTTCTGAATAGACTTCCCTCTTGGCCATTGAGACCTAGATCAGATCACATAGCCTCCGTCCAGCCATCGAGCTGGACGGAGGCTTTTTGTTTGGCGCTGTGGTCACCCCATCTTGATGGTGATATCCTCGTGGTCATCCGGCCTGTGTCCCATGGCAATCTTCTTCTCCCGGATGCGCCGGCGGAGTTTGCGGTCGGTGGATTGGATGGGGCCGAACGTCTGCCGGGGCGTCTGTTCTTGAAAGAGGTCTGCCATATGGTGCAGGAGCCGGGTGGAGCAGGCCCACACCGCAGGTGAGGCCGGGGCGTGATGGTGATCGGGAGACTGGACAGAAGGTCTGCTGCCGATGGCAGGCGGAACAAACTCAGCGGACACCGGTGCGGGATGGTGGACACGGTCGTCTGGCCTCGGCGTGTCTGCTGTATCCGTGGCAGGGACCTGAGAAATGGCTCCCATCTGTTCTCCCAGCCGCACTGCTTCTTCAATCACGATATTTTTGATGCGCTTGAATTCCTTTTGCTGCGAGAGAGGCAAGCGTTCCGGAAGATCGTCCTTATAAGTGCGCAATACCTCCTCCCGCAGCTCATACCACAGGTCGTAGGCTGCGGTGACTCGCGCGTCCTTTGCCAACTCGTCCACGATCTCGTCCACCACCGCTTTCAGCGGTGCCTTCAGGTAGCCGTACTGCTTCTTGCCAGATACGTTTTTCAGCCTCGCAGCCAAGTGTTCCATGAGTTGCTCGATCATTTCGTTTTCCAGCGTCCCTGTCCGCATCTGTCCGATGAGTTGTCCCATGACTTCGCCGGTCTCTCGGACCAGATCGTCCCGCCACTGGGTCTGGCGCTCATATATCTCGTAGAGTTCCTGCCGGAAGATGCGCCGGGCCAGGCCGGACTCGATCTGCGCGATCCCGTCCCGGGTGAGATAACCGGACTTGCCGTCGGCGCTGTAACAGACCATATGTACATGGGGATGGTGTCCCTCATCATGGAAGGCGGCGTACCACCGGAACTGGTCCCAGGGGATCTTCATGGCCTGGGCCATCTCCATGGCATAGCCGCGCAGGAGATTTTTCCAACGCTCCGCGTTGTCATAGCCCAGCCGGGCGGCGTCCTCCCGGCGCAGGGAGAGAATGGGCAGCCAGACGTTGCCGGGGTGGCGGGCCACGGCATCGGCGACCTGGGACAGCACCAGTGGGTCATCGGAGTCGGTGAACAGCGCGTGGGCGCCTGTGCGCTGGGCCCGGGGCCGGCTGGCGATGTAGCTGACGTAGTTTTCTTTTTTCGCAACTTGATTATAATTGTCTTCCAGCGCCCGGGTGATGAACTCCGAGGCGTTGGCTCTGGTGGGAGATGCCGCGTAGTCCTCGTACTCGAACAGGCTCCGGCAGAGGGGAAAGTCCCGGAGGAGCCGCACCACCAACTCACGCTGCTTTTGGGTGGCAGGGAGTTTCCCCGTATCCTGCGGGACGCGCTGGGCACCCTCCCGGGTGGCCATGTAGCGGACGTAGTTGCCCAGCCGGGCGGCGGCCCTCGGGGAGCCGCCCTTGATGTAGGGACACTTGAAGATGAGACGGGGCATGGATCATCTACCTCTCAATCACCGAAATAGAAAAATGGACGGCCTAAGCCGTCCATTTCCCATATTCTTTATGATCTGCTTTTTTGTGCTAAGTCGATCTGCTGCTCGCAAAAGGCTTGGAGGACCGGGATATCTGTGATCGCGGTTTCCCAGATGATATCCCTGCTCATACTTCCATAGCTATGGGCGACAAGGTTCCGCATCCCCTTGATCGGCCCCCACTGTATACGGTCTGCCGTCGCCTTTCGAAACTCAGCGGAGAGGCCGCCGCTCAGTTCACCGATCTGCAGGATGCAAAACGAAACAGAGCGCTGGTAATCGGCATCTGAATCAAACACGTCGAAGGAAGCGCCATACCGAGCAATCGTTTTTTTGATCTCCTTGCAATAATCGCGGATATGTTCTAACCGCTGGATATCAGGCTGCTTCATAGATACCCACCTTTTCATCCCATACGGCTTTTCGGAAATGTTCCTCACTGGGCATTTGTGCTCTTTGTTCCAATGAACTGACCGTGATCAGATCCACCGGCTTTCCCAGGGCTTCCTCCAGATCACAGTAGATCGATGCGACCTGGAGCAGGCTCTTGATCTGAGTGCCAGTGGTGTCGATCAAAAGGTCGATATCACTGTCTGCCGTGGCAGAGCCACGGGCATAGGAACCAAATAGATATACAGCCCGCAATCCGTATCGTTTTGCGATCGGAGACACGATACGGGAGATATCTTCCACTGAATAGATCATTCTGGGACACCTCCTTGCCTCAAGTTGATTATACTATATTTGTGCCCGGAACGCAACGGAAATAACATTAGCGCAGATAATTAGGACTACTTTCTGCTTTGTTCACGGGCAGCGTCCCGGAGCGTCACGCTGCCGCTGGTCCGTTTCACATTGCGGACGCACTGGGGGCGGAGGCGCTCGATCTGTTCCTCCGGGATCTCCAGCCCCGCCGCCAGCACGTTCATCATCATGTCCATCTCCACCGCCAGCTTGAACAGCAGGCGGCAGATGCGGTCCTCCGTATCTTGGATAGTCCCGCGCATGGCGGACACCAGCGCGGGCGGCAGGTACTCGGCAGCCTCCTTGCCGGAGACGTAGCCGGCATAGAACCGGATAGCCCGCTCAATGAACTCATTCTGCGTCTGGCAGTTGTCCCGGGGACAAAGATCCTTGACGAGCTGTTGTGTCTCGGGAGCGATCCGCAGAGCAAACTTGATCTTATTTCTTGGCATGTAGTTTCCTCCAAAATATTGAGATATCCCCGCCTGGAGACCGGGCAAACGCCTGAAACTTGCGCTTTTTTTCAACATGAGACCCCCGAGCAGACCCCAGGGCCCGAAAAGAGACCCCCGCTAAAACGCTCCCCGACCCGCATTGCGGGGCGGTGTCTCCCAGCAGGGGCCGGGATGTGACCCCCGGCTTTTATCCCGCACTTTTTTCGTCCCCCCAGTTCACGTCGTTGTAGGCTCTATATCTCTCACTTCGCCGCACCGTTTCTCCGTCCCTGAGCACTTCGCTGGGTCAGAGGGCGGTTTTGCGAAATGGCGGGCACACGGCCTCAACACTCCTCTGCTGGGGGCGGGGAGGGGTACGGACGCCACCCCGCCATCAAAAGGGCGACACGGGGCGGCACAGGGCCAAACAGCGGGGATATCTCATGACACAGCAGGAGGGCCACGCCGCCAGGCGTGGCCCTCCTCAGCTTGTCGAGAAACCCGGTGTACGGATTATGCGTAGGCCGGGTTTCTGTCATAAAGTGTGCAGAGCAGGATAGAAATGAATGGAAAAAGCTTCTCCCTCCATAGCCATATGGCCAGTTTTTTGAGGTTCATGGCAGCAAATTTAAGCTTGACCCAGTTGGTAACCTGGGCCAAGCCTCTGTACTGCGTATAACGCATGGCGTGTTTTTCCTTGGCGTCGGCAAAGACCCGTTCAATGGTCTCTTTCCGCCGCTTATAGAGTTCCTGGTATTTGGGGGTATAGCGGGCGTCATCTGCCAATTCCTCATAATCCTTCCAGATATGCCTCTGCACGGTCTTTACGCAGTCCTTGGAGCAGGTACACAGATGGCGGGTAGGACAGTGGATGCAGATTTTGGGGGCGCTTTTGTATTCCCGGTATCCGTCACGGTTGGTGGTGCGGTAAGTCAGGACCTGGAATTCCGGGCAGAGCACACAGTCATAGTGCTCGTCATAGACATACTTCCACCATTCATGGCCGCCCTTTTTGGTCTGAGGCCGTTTGTAAGCAGTGGACAGCACACGCCCATCTTCAAATACCTTCTTGCAGATATGAGGCGTCTTGTAAGCGGAGTCAGCGACAATGGTCTCCGTTTCCGGGAAAGCCGCTGTTACACGGTCATAGACCTCATCAAAGGCCACGCTGTCATGGAC
>CALWXG010000117.1 GCA_944385435.1 uncultured Oscillospiraceae bacterium | reverse complement strand
AACGAGCAGTACCGCAAGACCTATTGGCACACCTGCTCCCACATCCTGGCCCAGGCCATGAAGCGCCTGCACCCGGAGGTGAAGCTGGCCATCGGCCCGGCCATTGACAACGGTTTCTACTACGATTTCGACACCCCCGAGCCCTTCACCGAGGACCAGCTGGGCGAGCTGGAGGCGGAGATGCGCAAGATCTGCAAGGAGAAGCTGAAACTGGAGCGGTTCGAGCTGCCCCGGGAGGAGGCCCTGAAGTTCATGGAGGAGAAGGGCGAGCCCTACAAGGTGGAGCTCATCCAGGACCTGCCGGAGGACGCCCACATCTCCTTCTATAAGCAGGGGGAGTTCACCGACCTGTGCGCCGGCCCCCACCTGGACTCCACCGGCCGGGTGAAGGGCAACGCCATCAAGCTCACCGCCTGCAACGCCGCCTACTGGCGGGGGGACTCCAACCGGCAGACCCTCCAGCGCATCTACGGCGTGGCCTTCCCCAAGAAGGACGAGCTGGACGAGTACCTGGCCAAGATCGAGGAGGCCAAGCGCCGGGATCACCGGAAGCTGGGCCGTGAGCTGGGCCTGTTCATGCTCACCGAGGAGGGGCCCGGCTTCCCCTTCTTCCTGCCCCGGGGTATGGTGCTGAAGAACACCCTCATCGACTACTGGCGCCAGGTCCACAAGCGCTACGGCTATGTGGAGATCTCCACCCCCATGATCCTCAACCGGAAGCTGTGGGAGCGCTCCGGCCACTGGGACCACTATAAGAACAACATGTACACCACCGTCATCGACGAGGAGGATTACGCCATCAAGCCCATGAACTGCCCCGGCGGCATGATGGTGTACGCCAGCCAGCCTCACTCCTACCGGGATCTGCCCCTGCGGGTGGGCGAGCTGGGCCTGGTCCACCGCCACGAGCTGTCCGGCGCCCTCCACGGCCTGTTCCGGGTGCGCTGCTTCACCCAGGACGACGCCCACCTGTTCATGACCCCCGACCAGCTGAAGGACGAGATCAAGAACGTGGTGAAGCTCTTCGACGAGGTGTACTCCGTCTTCCAGCTGCCCTACAAGATCGAGCTGTCCACCATGCCCGAGGACCACATCGGCACCGTGGAGCAGTGGGAGCACAACCAGGACATCCTGAAAGAGGCCATCACCGAGATGGGCAAGGACTTCGAGGTCAACGAGGGGGACGGCGCCTTCTACGGCCCCAAGCTGGACTTCCACCTGGCCGACTCCCTGGGCCGCACCTGGCAGTGCGGCACCGTCCAGCTGGACTCCCAGCTGCCCGAGCGCTTCGAGCTGGAGTACACCGGCGAGGACGGAGAGAAGCACCGCCCCGTCATGCTCCACCGGGTGGTGCTGGGGAGCATCGAGCGGTTCATCGGCGTCATCACCGAGCACTTTGCCGGCGCCTTCCCCGCCTGGCTGGCCCCGGTTCAGGTGAAGGTGCTGCCCGTCACCGACCGGGCGGCGGAGTACGCCGACTCTGTGGCCGCCCAGCTGGATGCCCAGGGCTTCCGGGTGGAAGTGGACCACCGCAGTGAGAAAATCGGCAAGAAGATCCGGGAGGCCACCCTGGAGAAGGTGCCCTATATGCTGGTGGTGGGCGACCGGGACATGGAGAACGCCACCGTCTCCCCCCGGCACCGCACCGGCGAGGATCTGGGCGGCATGAGCCTGGAGCAGTTTGCCGCCCTGCTGAAGGAAGAAGTGGACACCAAGGCCATCAAATAAAACCGCGCAAACCGAAACGGGCTGTCTCACCCATGGGTGGGGCAGCCTTTTTCTCCGTTCTCCCTTTGCCTGGGCCCAGCTGTCCGGGGCTTCGCTCAGGCCTGGAATAATTCTGCCCCGTTCCGGGTATCCTTACCAGAAACGGAGGTGGGGGATATGGAACATCGACGGATCTCACTGGGGCGGAATCTGTTCCAGCTCGGACTGCGGCTGGGTGCTTTAGGCGCCGTGGCCATTGGCAGCGCCGGCGGCAGTCTGGCTTTGGCCCTGGCCCGGGCCGCCGGCTGCGGCGCGGCGCTTGCCGGAGGGGAGGTTCGTTTTCACGATGGGCGCTGTGCCGCCTGCGCGGCATGGCTGGGCCAATACTATCAGCTGCCGGCTTCTCTGTTCCTCCGCCAGACTGGCGGCGACGTCACCTGCTGGGTGCTGGATCACCTGGGGCGGCTGTTTGATCCGCCCGCCTTCCGGCAGCCCTGCAGTCCCTGCACCGGGACATGGGATTTGCTGGTGGGTGTGGATCAAGCCTGGGCCGCTGACCGCTGTGCCGGGGTCCGGCGCTCCGGTTCGGTCTGCGCTCTTGGTCCCGACGGGCTGACCCTGGCGCTGGAGCGCATGGGCTACATCATTGTACCGCCCCGTCCGGGCGTGCCCACATTGCGCAGCGATCAGGAAGGCTTTTCCCTCACACTGGAGTGGAATGGTTCCACCCGCAGTCTGCCCGGAACGGACGCGCTGGAGGCAGCCGCGTCGTGGCGCTTTGACCGGGAGCAAATTCCCGCATTCCGTCCGAACACTCAGCTGCTGTGATCTCCGGCACATCCTGCAACCGACCGGGACAGGAGGCCCTCCGGCCTTCCGTCCCGGTTTTCTCCTCTTCTGGTGTTGACTTTCCTCCGGCAGAACAGTAGAATATTTTTTGTGGGGAGACCGGGTTTCTCTCCCTCTGTTTTTCCTGTTTGAACCCCATCAAATTCTGATTGGAGGACTTTTCATGATCTACGATACGCTGAACCACTGGGAACAATACAAGGGCATTCACCCCGGCGTGGCCGCCGGTCTGGAGTTTCTGGCCACCCATGACATGGCCGCTCTGCCGGACGGACGTCACGACATCGACGGGGACAACGTCTTTGTCAATGTGATGCGCTATGAGACCAAGTCGGAAAACCCCACTCCGGAGCGCCATGAGAAGTTTGTGGACATCTTCTATCTCCTAGAGGGAGAGGAAGAGGTTGCGGTCTGCCCCGTGGAGGAACTGGGCGAAGTGGTCATCGCCAATCCGGAAGGCGACATCTGGCTGCACAAAGGGGACGGCGTCCACCTTCCCCTGGGCGGCGGGCGGTTCCTGGCCCTCTTCCCCGGAGACGGCCACGCCCCGTCCATCGGCCCCCACGGCCCCGCCCATGCCCGCAAGTGCGTGGTGAAGGTGCGTCTGTGAACAGCCTGACCTATTTCGATTACGCAGCCACCACGCCCCTGCGTCCGGAGGCTATGGACGCCATGATCCAGGCCCTGCGCCACTTCGGCAATCCCTCCTCCCGGTACGCCTACGGCAGGGAGGCCGCCCAGAGTATCAAGGCCCACCGGGAGACCATCGCCCGCGCCCTGGGCTGCACTGCGGGGGAGATTTTCTTCACCTCCTGCGGCACAGAGGGGGACAACTGGGCCATCCGGAAAGGGGTGGAGCTGGGACGGCGCCGGGGAAAGCACATCATCACCACCGCTGTGGAACACGCCGCCGTGTTGGAGACCTGCCGGGACCTGGAGCGTCAGGGCTATGAAGTGACCTGCCTGTCCCCGGACCGGTCAGGCCGGATCCGTACGGAACAGCTGCGCGCCGCCCTCCGCCCGGACACGGTACTGGTGTCCATGATGCTGGTGAACAACGAAACCGGGGTGATTCTGCCTGTGGCAGACTGCGTGCGGGCTGTCAAAGCCTTTGATCCGGCCATTGTGTTCCACTGCGACGCGGTGCAGGGTTTTCTGAAACTGCCGGACTCCCCCGCCTCCACCGGGGCGGATCTGATCACCGTCAGCGGCCATAAGGTGGGCGGTCCCAAAGGCGTAGGTGCGCTGTACATAAAAAAAGGGACTCGTCTGGCCCCCCTGCTCACCGGCGGCGGTCAGGAGGAGGGCCTCCGCTCCGGCACGGAGGCCACCGCCCAGATCGCCGGTTTTGCCGCTGCCTGCCTGTCCACCATGGCGGACAACTCCCGTCTGGAGCGCACCCAGGCCATCAAGAACTATACGCTGGAGCGTCTGAAAGAAGCCGTCCCGCACCTGGAGATTCTCTCCGCCGGGGACGCCCCCCACATCTGCGCTGTCACTCTCCCGGGCTACCCCAGCGAGGTGCTGGTACGGGTGCTGGGAGATCAGGGGGTGTGCATCTCCTCCGGCTCTGCCTGTCACAAGGGCAAACCCAGCCACGTCTTTGCCGCCATGGGCCTGCCCAAGGCCTGGCTGTCCGGCGCCCTGCGCCTGTCTTTCTCTCCCGATTCCACCCGGGAGGAGGCCGACCGGCTGGTGGAGGCGCTGCGTCAGGCCAGCCAGAGTATTTTCCCCACCATGTCCTGAACGGCCAGAAACAACCCTGCAGGTCCGGCTGCCGCTGGCAGCCGGACCTGTGATTTTGCTTGCAAAATTCCGCAGACATGATATACTATGTGGGAAAAACTTACCGGCCGGCAAGGCCGCTATACACTATTCAGAATTGAGGGAACGACTATGGATCGCATCACCATCGCCTCCGTTTTTGCCGACGGAGAACGGCTGGACGGCCAGACCGTCACCGTCATGGGCTGGGCCCGCACCATCCGGGACATGAAGACCTTCGGCTTCATTGAGCTCAACGACGGCTCCTGCTTCAAAAATCTTCAGATCGTCATGGACGCCAACGTCCTGAACAACTATAAAGACATCGCCGGACAGAATGTGGGCGCCGCCCTCATCGTCACCGGCACCGTGGTGCTCACCCCCCAGGCCAAGCAGCCCCTGGAGATCAAGGCCGCCTCCATCCAGGTGGAGGGCCCCTCCACCCCGGACTACCCCCTGCAGAAGAAGCGCCACACGGTGGAGTATCTGCGCACCATCCAGCACCTGCGCCCCCGCACCAACCTGTTCTCCGCCGCCTTCCGGGTGCGCTCCGTGGCCGCCCACGCCATCCACAC
>CALWXG010000116.1 GCA_944385435.1 uncultured Oscillospiraceae bacterium | reverse complement strand
GATTCAGAACATAGAGACCTGTCTAAAACTGGGGGGACTAAAAACGTTTTGTGTCCATAGCTATGGGTATATTATACAAAGACCGCAAAAACAATCAAATTTGCGGCCTTGTTCTTTTCATGTCTATGGAAAGAAAGTATTTTGTCGGTTTTGCGAGTGGAAGAAGTAAGTATGAAAAGAGGATTATTACAAAACCGTCGTGGTTGGAACAAAATACTGATTTTGTCTATGAAATCAAACCCAGCCGGTTAAGATGTTTAGCATGTTCTGTTCCAGTAGATACCAGATAAATTCTTGTAGTGTCAATACTGGAATGCCCTAACACATCAGCCAACTTTACAATATCCCTCGTAATCTGATAAAAACACCGGGCAAATAAATGCCTCAAATTGTGGGGAAATACCTTTTCTGCATCTACACCAGCCACTTTGCATATGCGTTTCATTTCCGCCCAAATTTGTTTTCTTGACAACGACTTTCCGTCTCTGGTGAGAAAGATCTCCCCAGAGGCGATTTTGTTTTCTCTGGCGTAACGCAGCAATTTCTTCGATAGCTTCTTCGGGATGAGAATCGTTCGAATCTTCCCCTTCATAGAAATATCCGTTCTTCCTTGGCAAGCAGCCTCCACTGTGAGATACTTCACCTCACTTACCCGAATTCCAGTGGCGCAGATGGCTTCCATCACCAATGCCAATCGATCCTTCCCCTCAGTGTTAGCTGTTCTCAACAGTTGTTGATACTCTTCTCTTGTCAGTTCTCGTTTGTCCTCTCGAAACACCTGTCGCTGGATTTTTAGAGTTTTAGTATCACAGTCTCTCCATCTCATAAATGAAAAAAAGCTGTGAATCGCAGCTAACATTGCATTGATCGTTCGAGGCCGATATCCCTGTTCCAACAGCGTATGTTTCCAATTGGCCGCACTATCCTCTTGAACGGAGTTTCCGCCAAGCCATGCTGAGAACATTCGCACTCCACGAAGATAATTCTCCACTGTGCCTTGGCTGCGCTCTTCCTTTTCCAAATGCTTTCTGAAGTTGTTCACGTCTATCGCTAAAATTGATCTGTCCACGATACATCCCTCCAAATGCGATTTAATATATTTTATCGCAACAGAATCAAAATATATATCATCCGAGCTGGCTTATTTATTGAGCAGGTTCTATCTTTGCACCAACGAACTGCGCTATCTGCCCTGGACAAACGGGTCGTAACCCTTCTCCAGAGAGATTTCTCTTCGCTCCCTGCTTTTCAGGTATATTTCCCCGGAAAAGCAGCAGAATAAGAACACTATGAAAAGGGAGCGGCAAACGCATGTTCAAACACGAAAAGCAATTGTTTCATCCGGTGGCCGTGGAGCGGCAAATCCCCAATACGCCGCTCTGCTTCAGGAACAGCTGGGCGGCGGCAACGGCGAACTGAAGGCGGCCATGCAGTATATGTCTCAGAGTTTCCGGGTCAAGGACCAGAAAATCAAGGATCTGTTTCTGGACATTGCGGCGGAAGAGCTCGGCCACGTGGTCTACGAATACCTCTACCGCCAGATTGAAGACAAAAAAGTCCGGGAGACCATCGACTTTCTCCTGAACCGCGAGGAAGCCCACAACCAGATGTTCCGGGACGCCTTCAACGAGGTTCAGGACAGCGGCTCCAACCGGGACTTCGGCACAACCAAGGCGGCAAAAATGTACTTTTCCATGTCCAACCCCGGCCCGAACGCCTTTGCCGGGAACGATGTCTCCGCGCCGAGCTTCGGCAAACCGTAATCAGAGCACAGCAAAACGGGCAGACGGTATCAATCCGCCTGCCCGTTTCATCTTCCTCAGTTTCATCCGGCCGGATCACATCTTCTGATCTCCGGCAGAGCACACACGGCGCTCCCCTGCCGCGCCCGGGTATTCTGGGCCATGACCCACACCTGGGAAAGGGGCGCATGGAGTTCCTTCAGATACGCGCACTCCTCCGCAGTCAGGGCCTGCTCCGCTGCCCTGGCCTCACCCTCAAAGCGCTCCGCAACGGATCCTTTCTATCGGTCCCGCGTCTTGATGCGCAAAGCAGCGGCTCTGTCTGCCGTCGGCCTTCCGCATCCGGCCTCAGCACAGGGCGTCCAGACCGCCGTCGATCCGGATGCCGCTGCCCATGATGTGGCTGGAGATATCCGACGCCAGATAGAGGGCCAGAGCGGCCACCTCATCCGGCCGGCAATAGCGCTTGTCCAGGTACTGGTCCGCGAACAGGTCCCCGGTGGAGTTTCCGGTGGTGCCCTCCTCGATCCGGTGGATCATGGGAGTCTCCACGGCGCCGGGACAGATATAGTTGCAGTGGATGCCCTCCGGACCCAGTTCCAGGGCGGCGCACTTCATCAGACCGGCCACCGCGTGCTTGGAGGAGCAGTAGGCGCCCATGCCAGGGCTGCCGGTGTAGCTGCCGTTGGAGGCGATGGTGACAATCGCCCCGTGCTGCTTGGCAATCATATGGGGCGCGGCGTATTTCATGCAGTAGAGCGGCCCGAACAGGTTGATGTCATACACCTTTTTGTAGGTTTCCAGGCTGGCATCCTGGATCTTTTCCACCTTGCCCTCGTAGCCCGCAGTGATCACCAGCACGTCAATCCCGCCGAAGTAGCGGGCGGCGCCGTCCACAAAGGCCTGGACCTGACCCTCATCAGTGACGTCGGTGACAAAGGTCTTCAGCCGGTCCTCCCCTAGCCCCAGAGACGGGGTGAAGGCATCCAGTTTGGCCTGGCTGGTGGAACTGATGGCCAGCCTGCACCCCTCCTGGGCGAAGGCGCGGGTCAGCGCCTGGCCGATTCCCCCGGTGGCGCCGGTGATCAGGACCACCCGGTCTTTCAGATTGAAGTCCATATACAAGATCCCCTTTCGTACCATGATTTCCCTTATAGTTTACCACTTTACCGCGGTGATGTCATTTCCCATTCTATTCAAAGTTTCCCCGGCATCGCCCGCGTTCTTCACGGGAATTCCTAATCTTGTGAATTGATTCACACAACTGCCCTCCTGCCGGGCAAAAAAACAGGAGCCAACGGCCGGTACCGTCGACTCCTGTATGTTCCGTCTGATACGGGGTAAGACAACCCGCCCCGGAGCGCTCAGCCCCAGACGAGGATGAGGATCAGGATCAGCAGGCCGAGTCCCACGATGAACGCCAGGGCAATGAGCAATCCGGCTTTCAACGCGCCCAGCATATACCATCTCCGTTCTTCCCGGCTGACTTTCTCCTCTTCCTTCCAGGGACGTTCCTCCCCCATGGGCTCTTCGCTGTCCTGCCGACGGGATTCCGGCTGGACGGATCGGGCGCTGCGGGGCAGCAGCAGGGATTGACGCTCCACACCGCTCATGTCGGCAATGGTGCGGCCGTCATCGTCGTCATATACTTTCCTGCGCCGGGCCATGGCTCACTTGTCGTAGAGGTGGCAGACCACGAAGTGACCGGGCTCCACCTCACGCTGGACCGGGGCCTCCTCCTTGCACCGCTGGGCACAATGGGCGCAGCGGGTGTGGAACTTGCACCCGGAAGGGGGATTGGCCGGGGAGGGAATGGAGCCCTCCAACACGATGCGGTTCATCTTCACCGTGGGGTCTGGAACAGGGATGGCGGAGAACAGCGCCTCGGTATAGGGATGCAGCGGATTGCGGAAGATGTCCTCCGTGGAGCCGTACTCCACCAGATTGCCCAGGTACATGACGCCCACCGTGTCGGAGATGTGCTCCACCACGGACAGGTCGTGGGAGATGAACAGATAGGTCAGCTTGTACTTCTCCTGCAGCTCCTTGAGCAGGTTGATGATCTGGGCCTGGATGGACACGTCCAGGGCGGACACCGGCTCGTCGCACACCACAAACTCCGGGTTCAGGGCCAGGGCCCGGGCGATGCAGATGCGCTGACGCTGGCCGCCGGAAAATTCATGGGGGTACCGGGCCTTGTGGAAGGGCTGCAGGCCGCAGTTGTCCATCACCTGGTCGATATAGTCGTCAAACTGCTCCTTGGGCACCAGGTTGTGCTCCCGCACCGCCTCGCCGATGATCTCGCCCACGGGCAGTCGGGGGGACAGAGAGGAGAAGGGGTCCTGGAAGATGATCTGCATCTTGGTGCGCAGGGAGCGCAGCTCCTTGGGAGACAGGTCATAGACCTCCTGGCCGTTGAAGAGCACCTGGCCGCCGGTCTTTGGACCGGACAGGCGCAGGATGGCCCGGCCGGTGGTGGTCTTGCCGCAGCCGGACTCGCCCACCAGGCCCATGGTGGTGCCCCGCTTCAGGTTGAAGGTGACGCCGTCCACGGCCTTCACCCAGCCCACCGTCTTGGACACCATGCCGCCCTTGATGGGGAAGTATTTTTTCAGGTCGTTGACCATGAGGATATACTGGGGGTCGTACTCCACGGGGGTGAAGCTGTCTTTGCTGGAGGTTTCGCCCTTCTTGACGTCCCCGGCCTGCGCCTGATTCTTGAGGAACTCATCGGCAGCCTGCTTCTGAGTTTCCTTCAGATCGTCCAGCACCTGGTCGTCCGTCTTGCCGGCTTTCCAAAACGGCATTTACTTCTCCCCCTTTCCGTCGTAGTAACGGTAGCAGCTGACCTTGTGGGTGGGGCTGAGGCTGACCTCATCCGGGTAATCTCCCGAACAGCCCTCCACGCACATCTCGCAGCGGTCCTTGAAGTAGCAGTAGTTGGGCATGTTGATGGGGTTGGGCACCTTGCCGGGGATGGCGTAGAGCTTGTCCACTTTCTTGCCCACCACGGGCTTGGAGGCCATCAGGCCGATGGTGTAGGGGTGGGCGGGGTGGGCGAAGATCTCCTCCGCGGTGCCCTTCTCCACGATCCGCCCGGCGTACATCACCACCACGTAGTCCGCCATCTCGGCGATGACGCCCAGGTCGTGGGTGATGAACATGATGGAGGAGTTGATCTTGTCCTTCAGGTGCCGCAG
>CALWXG010000115.1 GCA_944385435.1 uncultured Oscillospiraceae bacterium | reverse complement strand
GATGTTCCTCCTTATCATTTTTCCCCGAAAAGTTCCGTCTCGAGAAGATGAGCCATTTTATATCGGAAATCGGGTGATAATGATCGGTTTTGGACTGTATCCTCTTTGAAAGCTTCAACCCCCTCCCATCAGATAGGGGGGAACGAAACGTTGGCTGTGGCAGACCAGTTTGTCTCCGGCTCAGGGACAAAAAGTTCAGAAGATCACAGCTCCGAATCGCCGGAGTGACTGGTGAAATTCAGGCATAAAAAACGGGGGTCTGCGCTCCATCCTGAGGCAGATCCCCGCTTTGCGTTGTCTCTTTTCGGTTATTCATCACAGACGGGATAGAGGCTGGTCTGCCAGATGAATCCCAACTGTGTCAGCATTTCGTCGGTGTACAGCACCAACTCTTCCGCATCACCCTCCACTAGATGGACCAGATCCTGAGGCAGAATATGCCGGTATCCGGCACCGGACTCCACAATCAGCCAGAAATATCGCTGCTGGCCGATGGTGCCCAGCACCATCGTGGCGTCCAGGTCCGCCTCCTGGCACAACAGCTCCAGTGCCAGCAGCAGTCCCATGTCGTCCACCGGGGCACCAGCCAGGGCATCGGCAGGGTCCTGGCTGCCGTCCAGGCTGTAAACGGCCAGGCTCTTGAGCAGCTGGGCCAGTTCGGCCGGGGTGTACTTCTCACCGGCTGACGGATAGCCCTCCAGGAGAATGGCAACCGTCTTTTCCAACTGCCTTGCCCGGGCCAGCATATCCTCACGGGGCATGGGCCACTGGACAGACAGTTCAATGATCCGCTGGACTCCGCTGTCCGGGTACAGGGTAAACACCGGTTCAACACCCAACTGTGCATAGAGGGGGCGGCTGTAGTAGGCGATCCAGAAGAGCTCCTCCAGATACTGCTCGCTCCAGGAGAAATACGAGATGCGCATGGTCAGCTGGCTTTGGAGCACATCAATTGCCGACTCCAGCTCTCTGCGCAGGCCGGTCAGCCCGGTCACGTACTGGATGGCCTCCACCTCCTGGGCGGAGCGGGAGTAGATCACACTGAGGTTGATTTCGTAGTACGTGACAATCCGGGTGGTGTCATAGCGGATATCCCGCACCGCGTAGGCCCCCAACGGGTCCTCGTTCAGGATCTCCGTGCAGGCGCTGGCCAGATCGGCCTCCACATCTCCGGTGTAGTTGTACAGACGGATGGTTCCCGTCACGGCATGGGTCTCCACGAAGTACAGGATGGAGTTCACCAGGCCCTGATAGCTGTCTGCCCGGAGAATGGAGGGATCCTCCGGCACGGAGTAGTAGTCCACATGGGCCGTGGCCGAGACATAACTGCGCTCCAGCATGGAAGAGCAGCCTGCCCCCAGCAGAAACGCCGCAGACAGCAGGATAAGGGCAATCCGTTTTTTCATGCCGCACCTCCCCGGGATATCAATAGCCCAGATCTTCCTTTACAAGAACCAATTCCATTTCCGGAATGCAGGTTGGACGCTTCCAGTAGAGCACCATGGCGCCGCAGATGCGGTCCGGACTGCTGCAGTCATAACAGCGGTCTGCCTTTGCCGCGCAGGGCGTCTGTTTCCCCAGGCGCTGGGCATTTTTCGGCGCGGCAATGTTCCTGGCGCGCCAGATGGCCTGTTCCAAATCCGGGGCAATCTTGTTGGTCCCCACCACGAAAATCACCTTTTCGTGACCGTACAGCCCGGAGGCCACCCGGTTGCCCGCCCCATCGATGTTCACCAGCTCTCCAGTCTCGGCCACCGCATTGAGCGAGGAGATATACACCTGGGTGTCCGCCGCATCCGCAAGGGACGCGCCATCCCAGTGCCAGCGGCAGGTGTTGCTTTGGGACAGGGCCTCATACAGCCCCATCTCTCTGGCCGTGATGCTGCCGCCAAATCCGATGGTCTTGCCGCTCAGGCTTCCCTTCAGGTAGTCCACAGCTTCCGGCGCCGTTTCAAACACGCTGCACCGATAGCCCCGTTCTGTGAGTTTCCTCTGCAATTGTTCCAGATCGGCCATGCCGCAAAGCTCCTTTCTGTCACAGGTCATCCTTCTTGTAGGCCCGGAAACCCTCGCCCAGCACTTCGTGGGCCGGGCACACAATGAGGAACGCGTCCGGATCGATCTCCTTCACGATATTCTTGATGGAGGCGATCTCCCGCTGCTTGAAGGCGCACATCAGCACCTGCTTCTCCGTGCCGGTGTAAGCGCCTTTTCCCTGGAGAATGGTGACGCCCCGATCCAGATCTTTCACCAGCACGTTGGCGATGTCGTCGTTCTTGTCGCTGATGACATAGGCCACCTTGGCCTGGTCCATGCCGTAGAGAATGCCGTCCATGGCAATGGAGGAGATATACAGGGACACCAGACCATACAGCATGGTGTTCAGCGTCTGATACACCATGGCCACCAGCACGATCACCACCAGATCCACCGCCATAATCAGCTTTCCCATGGGCAGCCAGGTGAGCCTGAGCTTCAGCAGCCGGGCGGCCAGGTCGGTGCCGCCGGTGGTGGAGCCCTGCTGGAACACAAAGCCCAGAGAGCCGCCCAGCAGCAGGCCGCCGAAGATACAGGCCAGTATGGGGTCCATGGGCTGCCAGTCGTACAGGGGGGTAAACAGGTCAATGAACACCGAGGAGACGAACATGGCGTAGAGGGAGCCCAGCAGCAGCTTGCCTCCCAGCAGCCGCCATCCCAGCAGGAAGAGCGGGATGTTGAGTACGATGACGGTGACGCCCACCGGCGCGGCGGGGATGAAGTGATTGATGATCTGGGCCACGCCGGTGATACCGCCGAAGGCGATGTTGTTGGGCTCAAAGCACCAGACGAAGCACAGGGCGTACACCGCCGCGGCCAGGGTGATGATCACAAAAGAGGCTGCCTGTTTTGTAAGCTTGGAAGCGTGCATGGGGCTCATCTCCTTTCCGTGGAGCGGGTTTCATGGGAATTACAGCAGAGACATCTGGGTCTCGCCCCGGTCCTCCTCCTTGAGCAGGGCCCCGGCGATGGGCAGGGAGCGGGCGCGGTACCGGGCGGCGTTGACAATGGTGGTCTCCGTCAGCGGCCTGGCCCACTCCAGCTGGTATTTGGGCTTCAGGGTCATCACATTCACCCCCTGGGTGGACCGGGTGGTCTTGGGGGTGAGCGAGGCAGAGTGGAACACCACGCAGCGCCCTTCCGTGGAGCACATGGCGATCTCCTCGTCCTCCTTCAGCACCATGGCGGACACCAGGGGAGACTTGTCGGAGAGGGCTGCGGTGAGCTTCTTGCGCCGGGTCTGGGTCTGATAGGCTCCCAGCTCCACCCGGGCCACCTTGCCGTTGGCATAGAAGAACAGCAGATGGGCAGAGTAATCCCCCGGATCGCAGGCCCACAGGAACTTCTCCTCCGGATCCATGCCCAGTTTGGTGGGCAGATAGTCTCCCAGCAAGCTGGCCTTGGAGTCGTCAAAGTCGGACAGACGGGTCTTGTAGCACTGCTGATGGTCAGTGAACACCAGCAGCTCGTCCCGGTTAGTCCCCTCCCACTGGAGGAAGGGACCGTCCCCCTCCTTGTACTTCTGCTCGCCGCTCATGCGCAGGGACTGGGGCGTGATCTTCTTGAAGTAGCCCTCCCGGGAGATAAACACGTTCACCGGATAGTCCGGCACCTGTTCCACAGGATCCAGGACCTCCTTGTCCAGCTGATATTCATAGACAATTTCTGTATGCCGGGGAACAGCATACTTTTTCTTCACGTTTTCCAGCTCTTTGGCCATCACCTGCTGGATTCGCTTGGGGGAGTTGATGAGATCGTTCAGGTCGGCGATCTCATCTTCCAAAGTGGAAACCTCTTCAATGCGCTTGAGGATGTACTCCTTATTGATGTTGCGCAGCTTGATGTCCGCCACGTACTCCGCCTGAATCTGGTCGATCCCGAAGCCGATGATCAGGTTGGGCACTACTTCGGCCTCTTCCTCCGTCTCCCGGATGATGCGGATGGCCTTGTCAATGTCCAGCAGGATGCGCTTGAGGCCCTTGAGCAGGTGGAGCTTTTCCTCTTTCTTCTGGCACACATAGTAGGTGCGCCGGCGCACGCTGTCCATACGCCAGCCGATCCACTCGTCCAGAATCTCTCCCACTCCCATCACCCGGGGCATGCCGGCGATGAGGATGTTGAAATTGCAGGAGAAGGTGTCCTGGAGGGGGGTGAGCTGGAACAGCTTGGCCATGAGCTTGTCCGGGTCGGTGCCCCGCTTCAGGTCGATGGCCAGCTTCAGCCCGTCCAGGCCGGTCTCGTCCCGCATGTCGGAGATCTCCCGGATCTTGCCTGACTTCACCAGCTCAGCCACCTTGTCCAGGATGGCCTCCACCGTGGTGGAGTAGGGGATCTCATAGATTTCAATGAGGTTTTCCGCCTTCACGTACCGCCATTTGGCCCGCAGGCGCACGCTGCCCCGGCCGGTTCGGTAGATCTCCGCCAGAGCGGCGCCGTCGTACAGCAGCTGGCCTCCGGTGGAGAAGTCCGGGGCCTTGAGAATGCCCAGCAGGTCGGCGTTGGGGTCCTTCATCCGGGCGATGGTGGCGTCGCACACCTCAGCCAGATTGAACCCGCACAGGTTGGACGCCATGCCCACGGCGATGCCCTGGTTGGCCGCCACCAGCACATTGGGGAAGGTGGTGGGCAGCAGGGTGGGTTCCTGGAGCTTGCCGTCGTAGTTGGGGACAAAATCCACCGCGTCCTGGTCGATGTCCCGGAACAGCTCCTGGCAGATGGGGTCCAGCCGCACCTCGGTGTACCGGGAGGCGGCCCAGGCCATGTCCCGGGAGTACACCTTGCCGAAGTTGCCCTTGGAGTCCACCAGGGGGTGGAGCAGGGCGCCGTACCCACGGGACAGACGCACCAGGGTGTCGTAAATGGCGGCGTCCCCGTGGGGGTTGAGCTTCATGGTGGCCCCCACCACGTTGGCACTCTTGGTGCGGCTGCCCCCCAGCAGATGCATCTGGTACATGGTGTACAGCAGTTTCCGGTGGGAGGGTTTGAAGCCGTCGATCTCCGGGATGGCCCGGGAGACGATGACGGACATGGCGTAGGGCATATAGTTGACTTCCAGCGTCTCGGTGATGGGCTGTTCCAGCACCTGGGCCCGCAGGCCCATCACGTTGGG
>CALWXG010000114.1 GCA_944385435.1 uncultured Oscillospiraceae bacterium | reverse complement strand
AGGAACATCTCGCACAGGGTGGTGGGCAGCTGATAGATCAGCCGGCCGATGCCCAGGTTCTCATAGTTGATGATGGAGCGCTCGGTGTCGAACACCTTGCCCACGTCGATGGCCACCTGGGCCTCCTTGTAGGCCCGGGCCAGATCCCGCACGTGGCTGACGATGGTGCCGATGCCCACCACCGTCTTGATGCCCAGCTCCCGGGTCAGGGCTTCCTGCACCGTCTGGGCGATCTTCTGCACCTCCCGGGAGTCGGAATTCTCGCTCAGCTGCTTGACCAGGGCCACATCCGTCTCGCTGATGGACAGGACATAGTCGTTCTGCCGGTCCGGGAACAGGCCGGAGATCACGTCGATGGCCGCCACATCCGGGGTGCCCAGCTGACGCACCAGGATCACCGCCCGGGGCGCCTCGGAGACGAAGTGCAGCTCCTTGGCCCGGACATAGATATCGCCCAGCAGGATATTGTCGCACAGTATGTTCTTGACAAAGGTGGCCTTGTCGTGCTTCTCCTCATAATAGGTCTTGGCCCCGTTCAGGGCAATGACCGCCATGGAGCAGATCAGGGCCGCCTGCTCGTCCTCCCCCCGGGCGAAGGCGGCGTAGTCAAACTGGCCGTTCCACCCCGGCAGGGTCTTGAATGTAAATCCGTTGCTCACCACAAGGGTATCCTGCTCCGTGGCCAGCATCGCCGCCACGTTGCTCCACTTCTCACCGATACACGCCAACTCGTTGCAGGCTACCACGGTGCCCTGCTCATCGATGACACCTACAGCCCGGTCGGAACAGTCTTTCATCTGCAGGACAATACTCTGGAAAATCCGGCTGGACATTTACTATTTCCCCTTTCTCCGCTGCGAAGACCTCATCGTCTCCGCCAAAAAATTAACGGGCATTTACAAGCGATTCCATTATATCTGGTTCCCTTGCCGGTTTCAATAGTTTTTTGAAATTTTTTTGTTGAATTTGCCACAACTTTCGTTTCATTGACGAAAAAGCGCCTGAATTTCCTCTTCGGTTAGTGCTCTCCAACTACCCTCCTCCAGATCCGGATCCAGGGTCAGGGGGCCGAAGGAAATGCGCTTCAGATAGGTTACAGGCTTTCCCCGGGATGCCATCATGCGCTTGATCTGGTGATATTTTCCCTCATGTATCCAGAGGTTTGCCCGGTTTTTCTCGTCGAAAAGTTCCATTTTCCCGGGCAGGCAGACCGTCCCGTCCCCCAGGGTGATCCCCTGTTCCACCGCCAGGCAGTCCTCCCGGGTCAGAAAACCGTCCACTTCCAGATAGTAGACCTTGTCCACATGGCTCCTGGGCGCCAGCAGACGGTGGGCCAGCGCCCCGTCGTTGGTGAGCAGCAGCAGCCCCACCGTGTCCTTGTCCAGGCGCCCTGCGGGGAAGAGCCCCAGGCGCTGGTACCGCTCCGGCAGCAGGGAGAGCACGGTGGGCTCCCTGGGGTCCTCCGTGGCGGACACCAGGCCGGCCGGCTTGTTCAGCATCAGGTACACCGGGCCGGAGGCCTCGATGGCGGCCCCGTCCACGCAGATCTCCGCGCCGGGCTCCACCTTCTCCTCCGGCCTGCGGCACGGCTGTCCGGACACGGTCACCCGGCCGGCCCGGATCAGATCCCGCGCCTCCTTCCGGCTCCACCGGCCGGTGGCCGCCAGCCGCTTGTCCAGTCGCTCCATCCGCAGTCCCTCCCGCAAAGATTCTTTTTCCCCGTGTAACATATTCCCCGCCGAACATACATAAGTATCACTGTAATCCAACCAAATTCTGAAATGGAGTGGTGCGGTATGTTTATCATGACGGCGCGGGTCCCCAAAAAGCGGCTGCTGGCCGGAGCCGTCACCGTCCTGTGCTGCTGCATGGTGGTGGTCGCCGCCCTGGCCCTCACCCTGGGACAGCGGGCAGTCACCACAGCGGCGGAGGTGTCCGGCATCCGGAACAACGAGGACCGGATCGCCTATCTCACCGGCCTGGGGTGGCAGGTGTCCCCCCAGCCCATCAGCACCGAAGAACTCCTGATCCCCGACGTCTTTGACGACAGCTACACCGCCTATCTGGCCCTTCAGGACCAGCAGGGCTTCGACCTCACCCGGTACTGCGGAAAGCGGGTCAAGCGGTACATCTACGAGATCACCAACTACCCCACCGGGGCCCGGGGCGTTCAGGCCGCCCTGCTGGTCTACCGGAACCGGGTGGTGGGCGGCCAGGTCCAGGCCCCGGACGGCAGTTTTGTCCACGGTCTGGCCATGCCCCAGGCCGACGCCGCCGCCTCCCCTGCCGCAACGCCGTAATACAGAGCCCCGGACACAGCTGTGCCCGGGGTCCGATTCTGTCGCGGGAATTTTCGGCTGCGCTTCAGGCCAGCGCCTTGCTGGCCCGGTACAGGAACACCATATACAGGATGCTTCCCACCAGGCTCACCACGGAGACCACCAGATTGATCATTCCGGAGACCAGCATCAGGCCGGGCACCGCGCCCAGGACCGTGAAGATCACGCCGATGACCACGCACACAATGTTGATGGTCCACACCATGTGGCCCTGCCGGGCCAGATCCTCCCGGTTTATGCTGTGGGCCAGCAGAGACGTGGTGCGGCACACCAGATACAGGACCACCAGGTCCAGGATGCTGGCCACCAGGCTCCCGATTCCCCCCAGCAGGGGGATAAAGGCCAGCAGGTTGAGCACGAGGCTGACAATGGCCAGCAGGAAAGCCGTGCTGTAGCCGCTGTCGTCCTCCCTGGCCTGATAGAGGCCCACCAGGTACACCACCAGGCTGACCACGGAAAACACCAGGCCGATCAGGATGCCCATGGTGAGAATGGCAATGATGGACAGGATCTGGGACCAGAACATCTTGCCCAGTCCCCTGGCTGCATTGGGATAACTTCTCATAAGGTTTCCTCCCCGCTCTTTTTCTCCGGCTGCGTCTCCCGCAGCATATGCACGTTGACGTGAGGATAGGTCATCTCGATGCCAGCCTGGTCAAAGGCGGGCTTCAGGCCGTCCATCAGGTCAAAATACACCGTCCAGTAGTTCTCATTGTCGCACCACACCCGCACCAGATATTCAATGGCGCTGTCCTGGTAGGCGCTGATGTGGACCAGGGGCGCCGGGTCGTCGTAGGTCAGGGGGTGCTCCCGCACCAGCCGTTCCAGCACGCCCCGCACCAGTTCCCCCGGCGCGTCATAGCTGGCTGTCACCCGGATCTCCACCTGGCGCCTGTCCTCGCTGGAGTAGTTGATGATGTTCTGGGACACGATGGTGCTGTTGGGCAGCTGGATCAGCTTGTTGTCAACGGTGTTCAGCTTGGTGTAGAACAGCCCCACCTCCTGCACCGTGCCGGAGCAGTCCCCGGCCTGAACGTAGTCCCCTGCCTTGAAGGGCTTGGACATGAGCAGCTGCAGGCCGCCCGCCACGTTGGACAGGAAGTTCTGCACCGCCAGGGAGACCGCCAGGCCGATGACGGACATCAGGGCGATGAGGGAGGTCACCGGCACGCCCAGGCAGCCCAGCACCACGATGATGCCCACAAAGACCAGCACCGCCTTCAGGGCAGTGCGGATGAGCTTTTTCAGGGTGTCGTCCAGGTGGACCCGGCGCAGGGCGCGGTCGGTGAACTTCAGCAGCACCTTGATGACCGCCAGACAGGCCGCCGCCGCAATCACGGCGGCGAACAGCTTTTCCAGGGTGAAACCGGCCACCCCCAGCTGCCAGATGTTCTGGATCACATCCTCTGTGGTGCTGGAACCGGTAAGCGCCAGAGGCATACGCCCCTCCCCCTTCAGCTTGATTTTTGTTTATTCTACCACAGCCGCACCTATAAGGCAAGAACAGATCCGTTTCGTCCTCTGTCATCCTGCCTGCGGACGGAGAACACCAGATGGGGCATGTCCATGCCCCAGTAATGCTTGACCAGGCTCCCCCGCACCGCCATGCCGTTGCGCCGGGCCACCCCCTGGGAGGGCAGATTGCTGTCCCGGATGATGGAATACACCTCCTGCGCGTCCAGCACCGTAAAGGCATATTCCCTGCAGGCCATGGCGGCCTCGGTGGCATAGCCCTGCCCCCAGGCCGAGCGCCGGAACAGGTAGCCCACCTCCAGCACCTGCCGGCCGTCCCAGTCCTGCCAGGTCAGGCCGCACTGGCCGATCATCTCCCCGGTCTGCCGGGACACCACGGCCCACAGGCCGAAGCCGTCCTCCCGGTACCGGCGCCGCTGGTTGTCCAGCCAGGCCTGCACCTCCTGGTCGCTGAAGGCGTGCTCGTAGGCGTACATCACCTCCGGGTCCTGGAGGATGGCGCACAAGGGCTCCCAGTCCCCCTGGTCCATCTCCCGCAGCAGCAGGCGCTGCGTCTGCAATATCATAACCAATCCACCTTTCCCGGCAACGAGAGGTCCGGCCCCGGCCGGTCCTCTATCCAAAGGATGCAACAGAAGAAAAAAAGGGGACCGGCCTGCGGCCGGTCCTCCTTGCAAGGCTGTAAATCAGTCCTTGATGATGTCGATGACAACGCTTTTCCCACAGTGCGGCCCTCCCACGAAAGCCACGCTTTCGCGGGAACCCTGTTTATTTTTTGCTCGGCGGAACTGAATTCCGCCTGCGCCAAGGTTTTGCTCCGCAAAACACTTGTACGGCGCTGACGCGCCGCCCCATCTGCGACGGGGCCCCGGGTGGCCGCACCTTTCGAAAAAAAGGGGCCGGCCAGAGGCCGGCCCCTTTCAAAGGCTGCAAATTAGTCCTCGATGATGTCGATGACAACGCCGGAACCCACGGTACGGCCACCCTCACGGATAGCGAAACGCAGGCCCTTCTCAATGGCGATGGGGGTGATCAGCTCCACGTTCATGTCCACGTTGTCGCCGGGCATGCACATCTCAGTGCCCTCGGGCAGAGTGATGACGCCGGTCACGTCGGTGGTGCGGAAGTAGAACTGGGGACGATAGTTGTTGAAGAAGGGGGTGTGACGGCCGCCCTCGTCCTTGCTCAGCACGTACACCTGGCCCACGAACTTGGTGTGGGGGTGAATGGAGTTGGGCTTGCACAGAACCTGGCCGCGCTCCACGTCGGTCTTGGCAATGCCGCGCAGCAGGGCGCCCACGTTGTCGCCGGCCTCAGCGTAGTCCAGGGTCTTGCGGAACATCTCCAGACCGGTGACCACGGTGGACTTCTTCTCGTCGGACAGGCCAACGATCTCCACGGTCTCGCCGGTCTTGATCATGCCGCG
>CALWXG010000113.1 GCA_944385435.1 uncultured Oscillospiraceae bacterium | reverse complement strand
AGGTGCCGTGGCGGGCGGTGTGGCCGATGTTCTCGATGTCGCCGGTGCGGATGCACTTCTGGCAGGTGGTCACCCGGCGGCGGGGGGGCTCCTGCTCCCCGGTGAACCAGGGCTTCATGGGGGCCATACCCGAGTTGATGAGGAGCAATGACGCGTCGTTCTGGGGGATCAGGGAAAAGCTGGGCAGGCGCAGGTGGCCTTTGGTCTCAAAGAACTTCAGGAACATCTCCCGCAGTTCGTTCAGCCCATAGGGCTTGGGGTCTTTCATGGGAATCTACCTCCGTATATGATCTTTTCTTTTCAAACTTGGTTCAGGCAAAAGGGGTGCCCGGCAGGGTCAAACATCACCGTCCACCCGGAGTCGTACTGCACAGGGGCCTTTCGGGCGCCCAGGCGCTCGGCCAGGGCCACGGCGGCTGCCAAATCCCGGACGGCGAAGTCCAGGTGAATGCTCTTCTGCTGCTGGCCCGGCTGCTCCGGCCACACCGGCGGGCGGTAGTCCTCCACCTCCTGGAACAGGAGGAAGGGCAGCGTGCCCATCCGGCCCACCGACACCCACTCCGGGTCTTCACAATGTCTGTCCCAGCCCAGCATGGCGCTGTAAAACCCCGCCAGCGCCCTGGCGTCCGGACAGTCCAGCACGATGGAGCGCAGGGTGATCTTGGCGTTCTCCATGGAATTTCCTCCCGTCCAAAGAAAAACCCCCGCCCGGTTCAGGGGCGCGGCAGGGGCCGCGCGGTACCACCCTGATCATCCCGGCAGGGACATCTCACGTCATCCGATAACGGGGATGGGCCGTCCCGGTCGTCCCGGGACCGCTCGGGAGTGGCTTGTCCGGGCGCCGCGCCGAGGGCTCTCACCATCCCCTCTCGCTCCTGGCCGCGCTTGCCGGACTTGGCTCCGTCGTCGCTTTCAGCTGTATTATTTTATCACAGTTTGCCCGCTTGTCAAGCCCGGTTTTCCCGGTGAACGGGGCGGCGGGGGGCCGGGGGGCCGGCACAAGCCGGCCCCCCGGGCGGAACATTCAGAAGGTATACAGATAGATCCCCAGGGCCAGATTTTCCTGGTTCAGGGTGCACACCACCACTGTGTCGTCGTCAAACCACTGCGCACTGTCCCAGCTCTCCTGGCCCACCCGGTCAAAGCCCAGGAAGGTGCCCGCCTTCAGATCCAGCATTCCCAGCTGTGCTATCCCGGGCTCACCGTCCCCACCGCGGCGGACGTAGAGCAACCTGTCGCCCCGGGGGATAAACTGCCCTCCGTCCCGCCAGGAAAACCCCACCGCCTCCGTCTCCGCCCCGGTGAGCAGATCCACCACGCAAACCGCTCCATCCTCGTCCCGGCGGATGGCATACCGCCCTTCGCCCAGCAGCTCCAGGCCCCGGGTGTCATATTCCACCTGAGCCTGTTCCCCCGTCTCCAGATTCCAGAGCCGGAGCTCATACGCCTCCTGCCCATTCTCCCGCCGGGCAAGGAGCACAGTCTCTCCGTCGGCAAACCAGGCCCGCAACTCTCCCTGAGCGCCGCCCGCCGTCCCCAGCTGGGTCTGCGTCCCCGCCTCCAAATCGCAATACCACAGGGTATTGGTCTGCCGCTCCCGGTCCGCGCAGCCCAGGATCACCCCGTTCAGATCCTCCGACCAGGTGTAGTCCGCCGCCTGCGCCAGCACCTCCCGGGGCACCTCCGCCAGCAAGTCGGTGACCTCTCCGGTGTCCAGGTAGTAGAGATACACCTGGCTGCGATAGCTCAGCTGGCTGCCCTGTCCCAGGGTGAGAAACACGGCGTCCGTCCGGCCTGGGATGGCGGACACCCCCCAGCTCCGGTCATCCCGGTCGCTCCGGCCCACGCAGGTGAGCTGGCCCTGCCGGACGCACCAGCGGAAGCTGCCCTGGTACCGCACCCCTTCCCAGGTGAGGCCAAAGGCACACGCCTCCCCCTCCAGGGGAATCAGCGCCCCGCCGTCCACGCCCCAGAAGCGCACCTGCGTGATCTCCCCCTCCGGGTCGTGTTCCGCCCGGTAAAACACACCGTTGCCCACGTCGTAGTTCAGCCCGTCCGTCTGGACGTACACCGCTTGAACCAGGCCGCCCACCTCCCCCTGGGCGGCGGCGGGGCCGGTCTGGCCATAGGTGAAGTCGTACACACACAGGCAGTCCTCTCCGTCTATCTCCACATAGCCCCCCAGGATCCGGTCATCCCCCAGCCAGGAGAAGCGGTCTATGGACGGCTCCTGGTCATCCCGCGCCCGCTCCAGCAGCCGGAAGGTGCCGTACTCCAGGTCGATGACCCCGATCTGCTGCGTCCCGTCCTCCAGCGTGCCGGCGCACAGCAGCCGGGTGCCCGCGTCGTTGCAGCTGAAGCTGCACTGCGTCCGCTCCCATTTCATATACTGCTCCCACTCCTCCTCGGTCTGGGGGAACTGCACCAGCGGCTGGGTGGGAACCTGGAAGGGGAAGTCCTCCAGCCGGGCCCGCTGGCCGGTGGCGTCGTTCACCATCCACAGGGCCTCCCCCTCCCGGATGAGCTTGAGCATGCCGTCCTTCCCGCTCTCCATCAGCACCTCCCGGGTCTCCTCCGGGACGGGGGTCACCGTGCCGCTGGGGATGTGGTATACCCACTCCTCCACCACCTGGTCCTCCCCCTCCAGCCGGGAGATCCGAAGAAAGATCTTGTCCTCGCCCTGGAACTGAGCCCAGGCCCCCTCCTGGGGCCTGGGGGCGTTGGCCCCATCATAGGGCGGGAGGTCCAGGCCGGTGAGCTGGCTCATGGCGGTGCAGGTGCCCGCCTGCCGGTCCACCAGGTACAGCTGCGCCCCCGCGCAGCCGCCGTCCGCATCGCCCAGGTTCACCAGGACATAGCGCAGATCCTCGGAGAGGGCACCCGGCTGGTCCCAGGCCACGCCGTATTCCTCCGCGCCGCAGCCCGCCAGGATATCCTCCAGCTCCCCGCTCTCCAGGTGGTAGAGCCAGGCCCGGCTGCCCTGCACGGCGAAGCTCTCCAGCAAGATCACATCCGTCCGCCCCGGCAGGGCGCTGGGCTGGAGCCAATGGCCGGAGAACCCGTACTGGCCGGGCCAGTCCATCAGATCGGCCAGATACACCCTGCCGTTGTACGCAAACCACCGGAACCACCCCTTGGCGGGCAGCCCGTTTTCCATCTGGAACTCCACGGTGACCTCCCGGGCGTCCTGTCCCACACTGATCAGGCTGTCTCCCTCCAGGGCGTAGAAGGCGGTCTCCTCATCCTGCCGGTGTTCGTTTACCAGCAGCTCCCCCTCCGCCCGGAGATCGCCGTCCTCCACATGGATATACTGCACCCGCACCTCGTCCCCCAGCACGATACTGGTCACCGGGTCGGAGGGGCCGGGCAGCTGGGAGGCCGGGGGCACCGGCTCCGCCTCCTGGATCCAAAACAGGGAAATCACCATCTGCCGCAGCTCCGGGCTGACGGCAAAGGCCGCCGTGACCAGGCAGGCCAGCACCGCCGCGATCATCAGCGCCCGCGCCAGCACCCGCCGGGGCCGGGTCCGGCGCGCCTCCTCCTCCCGCTCCAGCCGGGCGGCGATGCGCCGCTTCATGTATACGTCCGGTTCAAAGCAGTCCACTGCCCTGCGATAGTCCTGAATGGTCATCTTCACCCCTCCATTTCCAGGCGCAGCAGCTCCCGCCCCCGGCTCAGACGCATCTTCACCGCGGACTGGCTCAGCTTCAAAATTTTCCCGATCTCCGCCACGGAATACCCCTCGTAGTAGTGCAGGTGGAGCACCGCCTTGTACTTCTCCGGCAGGCGGACAATGGCGTCCGCCACCCCGAAGCTCTCCGGGTCATGGATGGGATACTCCTCCTCCAGGGCCACCGCACGCTTTCGCCAGAAGCCCCGCAGCTGGTCTTTGCACAGATTGGCGGTCACCCGCAGCAGCCAGCGCTTTTCGTGCCCGGCATCGGCAAAAGGCGGGGCCTTGTACAGCAGCTTCACAAAGGCCTCCTGAGTCACATCCTCCGCGTCGGCGTGGCGGCCCAGATAGACCATGGCCAGCCGGTATACCATGAAACCGTAGGCGTCGTACGCCGCCTCAAAGCCCTGTTCTGATTTGGGCCGCTGCTCCATCTGCTCCGCCTCCTCCCGTATGGTCAGATTCTCCATGCCCTCGCCCCCCTTCATCCATAAAACGAACCGGGGGCCCTGAAGGTCACAGAATCTTTTGTAAAATCCAGAAAAATCCCCACGCCGCAAAAACGACGTGGGGATTCGAAATGGTTCGTTAGGATCGCTGCGTGCGTTCAGCCCGCTGCTCTGCGGCGGTCCGCATAGCCCTTGATCTGACCCAGCCCGGCCAGCACTGCGGCCTGGCCCTTCTCCCGGGTCACCAGGGTGGGCGCCTGACGCACACCATAGCGGGTGGTGAGCTCCGGGTGCTCCTCTGCCAGTACCTCCCGGTAGGAGATGCCCGCCTGTTCCAGCATGGCCCGGGCCACCTTGCAGTTGGGGCAGGTGGCGGTGGTGAACAGCAGGTTTTCCTCCTCTGCCGGGGCGGCGGGGATATGGCCGCCCACCGTCACCTGGCTGCCGGCAATGCCCGCCCGGCGCAGGTGGGAGCGGGAGATGTCGTACACCTTCCGGTCCTTGAACTCCTGGGCCTTGCCGTCGTTCCAGTTCTGGACGGGCCGGTAGTACCCGGTGATGCGGCTGTACACCTCGGTCTTCTCCCCGCAGATGGGGCAGGTGTACTGCTCCCCGGTGAGGTAGCCGTGGTTCTTGCACACGGAGTAGGTGGGGGACATGGTGTAGTAGGGCAGCTTGTAGTTCTCCGCGATCTTCCGCACCAGGGTGGCCGCCGCCTGCCAGGAGGGCAGCTTCTCCCCCAGGAAGGCGTGGAACACGGTGCCGGAGGTGTACAGGGTCTGCAGCTCGTCCTGCACGTCCAGGGCGGAGAAGATGTCCTCGGTGTAGCCCACAGGCAGGTGGGAGGAGTTGGTGTAGTAGGGGGTGCCGTTCTCGTTGGCGGTGATGATATCGGGGAACTGCTCCTTGTCGTGTTTGGCAAAGCGGTAGGTGGTGGACTCGGCAGGGGTGGCCTCCAGGTTGTACAGGTCGCCGTACTCCTCCTGGTAGTCGCTCAGGCGCTCCCGCATGTGGTTGAGCACCTCTTTGGCAAACTTCTGGGTCTCGGCGTGGGTCAGGTCGGCGCGCAGCCAGCTGGCGTTCAGGCCCACCTCATTCATGCCGATGAGGCCGATGGTGGAGAAGTGGTTGTTGAAGGTGCCCAGATACCGCTTGGTGTAGGGGTAGAGGCCGGCCTCCATCAGCTGGGTGATGACGGTGCGCTTGGTCTTCAGGCTCCGGGCGGAGATGTCCATGAGCCGGTCCAGGCGCTGGTAGAAGTCCTTTTCGTCCTTGGCCAGATAGGCAATGCGGGGCAGGTTGATGGTGACCACGCCCACGCTGCCGGTGGATTCGCCGGAGCCGAAGAAGCCGCCGGACTTTTTCCGCAGCTCCCGCAGGTCCAGGCGCAGACGGCAGCACATGGAGCGCACATCGGAGGGCTCCATATCGGAGTTGATATAGTTGGAGAAGTAGGGGGTGCCGTATTTCGCGGTCATCTCGAAGAGCAGCTTGTTGTTCTCCGTCTCAGACCAGTCGAAGTCCCGGGTGATGGAGTAGGTGGGGATGGGGTACTGGAAACCCCGGCCGTTGGCGTCGCCCTCGATCATGATCTCGATGAAGGCCTTGTTCACCATGTCCATCTCTTTCTTGCAGTC
>CALWXG010000112.1 GCA_944385435.1 uncultured Oscillospiraceae bacterium | reverse complement strand
CCCGGACTCGGTGCCCTCGGCGATGAAACCGTCCACCCCGTAGCGCTCCAGCCGCTTGGCCAGGATGGGGGCAGCCACCACGGGGAACACCTTGATGCCCGCCTCTTTCCAGGCGGGGATGTATTTGCCCGGGTTGCCCGCGCCGGTGGTCACCACATGCACCCCCTCTTCCACCACCACCTGGGCCAGCTCGTCCACGTGGGGGTTCATGAGCATCAGGTTGACCCCGAAGGGTTTCCCGGTCCCGGCCCGGGCGGCCCGGATCTCGGCCCGCAGGGCCTGGGCGTCCATGCCCCCGGAGCCCACCAGGCCCAGGGCGCCGGCGTTGGACACGGCGGCGGCAAAGGCCCCCGTGGCGATGTTGGCCATGCCCCCCTGAATGATGGGGAACTCGATCCCCAGAAGTTCGTTGAGTTTTTTCATATTCATGCTCCTCCTGAGCTTATTCCAGTTATCGCAGCTGCAGCAGCGCGCCGCCCCAGGTCAGCCCCGCGCCGAAGCCCACGCACAGGGCCCGCTGGCCGGGGCCCAGGGCGCCGGTGCGCACCAGCTCGTCCAGCAGCAGGGGCACGCTGGCCGCCGAGGTGTTCCCCGTGGAGGCGATGTTGCCGGTGCACTTCTCCGGCGGCAGCTTCAGCTTTCGCACGGCCAGGTCGATGATGCGCTGGTTGGCCTGGTGGAAGACGAACCGATCCACGTCCTGCGTCCCCAGGCCCGCTTTGTCCAGCACCTGGACGATGCAGGCCGGCACGGTCTCCGCCGCGAAGCGGAACACGGCCTGGCCCTCCATGCGGACATGGCTGGGGGCCCCGACAGCCACGCCGGGGACGTGGATGGCCTGGCTGCCCCGGCAGCCCAGCACCGCGTGGAGGGAGGGGTATTCCTCCCTCCACTCCACCACGGCGGCCCCGGCCCCGTCCCCGAAGAGGATGCAGGTGCTCCGGTCGGTGTAGTCCAGGAAGCGGCTGAGCACCTCCGCCCCCAGGATCAGCCCGTACTTCCGGGGTGCGGCGGCCAGCAGGCACTGGGCAGTGTGCAGGGCATAGACAAAGCCGGAACAGGCGGCGTTCAGGTCAAAGCACACCGTGTCTTCCCCCATGCCCAGCTCCTGCTGGAGGGTGCAGGCGGTGGCGGGGCTAAGCTGGTCCGCCGTCAGGGTGGCCACCAGGCACACCCCGATCTCCTCCGGCCCCACTCCGGCCCGCTCCAAGGCCTGCCGGGCGGCGGCCAGGCACAGGCCGGTGTGGCTCTCCCCCGGGGCGCAGCGGCGTCGGGCGGAGATGCCGGTGCGGCTGGTGATCCACTCGTCTGAGGTGTCCACCATCCGGGCCAGATCGTCGTTGGTCACCACCTGGCTGGGCAGGGCCGAGCCGGTGGCCAGCAGTTTCAAACCGTTCATGGGCGCTCCTTTCTCAGGGCGTGTTCGCCCATTTTGCGGAATTTTTTGTATCGGCCCGCGGCCAGGGCCGGCGGGCTGAGCTTGGCCAGGGCGTCCAGCTCCCGGGTGAGGGCGGCGTCCAGCTCCCGGTACAGCACCTGGGGGGCCAGATGGGCGCCCCCCTCCGGCTCCGGGACGACGCCGTCGATGATCCCCAGCTCCAGCAGGTCGGCGGCAGTGAGCTTCATCACGCCGCAGGCCTCCTCTGCCCGGGAGGCGTCCTTCCACAGGATGGAGGCGAACCCCTCCGGGGAGAGCACCGAGTACACCGCGTTTTCCAGCATGAGCACCCGGTTGCCCACCCCCAGGGCCAGGGCGCCGCCGCTGCCCCCCTCCCCGGTGACCACGCACACCACCGGCACGGTGAGGGATGACATCAGGGCCAAAGAGCGGGCGATGGCCTCCCCCTGGCCCCGGGCCTCTGCCTCCAGGCCGGGGTAGGCACCGGGGGTGTCGATGAAGGTGATCACCGGGCGGCGGAACTTCTCCGCCTGGGTCAGGAGCCGCTGGGCCTTCCGGTATCCTTCTGGGGCGGGCATGCCGAAGTGGAAGGCCACGTGCTCCTCCAGGGTGCGGCCCTTTCGGTGCCCCAGCACCGTCACCGGCCGGCCGTGGAACCGGGCAATGCCGCCGCAGATGCTGCCGTCGTCGGCGCACAGGCGGTCTCCCCGCTGCTCGAAGAAATCGGTGAACAGGTTCTGGATGAACTCAGCCGTCCCCGGCCGGTCCGGGTTCCGGGCCAAAGCCACACGCTGGGCGGGGGTCAGGTCGCGGTTAGCCATGGCTCTCTCCTCCCTTCCCGTACCCGTGGAGGGCCAGCAGCCGGATCAGGGCGGGGCGCAGTTCCTGGCGTGGCACAATGGCGTCCAGGAAGCCGTGCTCCAGCAGGTACTCCGCGCTCTGGAAGCCCTCGGGCAGCTTCTCTCCGATGGTCTGTTCGATCACCCGGGGGCCGGCGAAGCCGATGAGGGCCCCGGGCTCGGCCAGCATGATGTCCCCCAGGCTGGCAAAGCTGGCGGTCACCCCTCCCGTGGTGGGGTGGGTGAGCACCGAGATGTACAGCCCGCCCCTCCGGGAAAACTGCTCCAGGGCGGCGGCGGTCTTGGCCATCTGCATCAGGGAGAGGATCCCCTCCTGCATCCGGGCTCCCCCGCTGGCGGAGAACAGGATCAGGGGCAGCCTGCTCTTTCCGGCCAGCTCGATGAGCCGGGTCACCTTCTCCCCCAGGGCGGCGGACATGCTGCCCATGAAGAACCGGCTGTCCAACGCGCCCACCGCCGCTTTCACGCCGCCGATGCGGCCCAGGGCGGTGACCACTCCCTCGCCGGTGCCGATGCGGCGGCGGGCCCCCTCCAGCTTGGCCTGGTAGCCGGGGAAGTTCAGCGGGTCGCCGGACACCAGATTGGCGTCCAGCTCCCGGAAAGTGCCCTTGTCCAGCACCAGACTCAGCCGGTAGTAGGCGCCCACCGGGTGATGATAGCCGCACAGGGGGCAGACAAACCGGTGGCCGGACAGCGCCCGGCGCTCCACCGGCTGGCCGCAGCCGGGGCAGTCCTCCTGGGCGTATACGGGGACGTGGGGGCCGCTGCGCAGGGCCTTCATGGCCAGCAGCTTCTGCCGGCGCTGAGCCAGGATACTGCTCATTGTTCAACCTCCTCCCCGCTGCCGCTCCAGGTCAGCAGCGTGTCCAGATGCTCTTCCAGAAATCCGGTGTTGTAGTTGCCCCGGACGAAGTCCGGATGGTACAGAATCTGATGGAGCAGGTCGGTGTTGGCGGCCGGCCCCTCCACGATGAGCTCCTCCAGGCTGCGGCGCATCCGGCGGATGGCCTCCAGCCGGGTGGGGGCGTAGACGATGATCTTGGCCATGAGGGAGTCGTAGTAGGCGGGCAGCTCACAGCCGGGATACAGCCCGGTGTCCACCCGCACCCCGAACCCTCCGGGCAGGTGGAGGAAGCCCACCTTCCCCGGGCTGGGCCGGAAGCCGTGGGCCGGGTCCTCCGCATTGATGCGGCACTCCATGGCGTGGCCCCGGAAGAACACCTCCTCCTGGCTGACGGACAGGGGCAGCCCGGCGGCCACGCGGATCTGCTCCCGCACCAGGTCCAGGCCGGTGGTCAGCTCGGTCACCGGGTGCTCCACCTGGATGCGGGTGTTCATCTCAATGAAGTAGAAGTGCCCCTCCTGGTCCACCACAAACTCCACGGTGCCCGCGTTCTCATACCCCGCGGCCCGGGCCGCCGCCACGGCGGCCTTTCCCATCTCCTCCCGGAGGGCGGGGGTGAGGGCCCTGGAGGGGGACTCCTCCAGCAGCTTCTGGTTGCGGCGCTGGATGGAGCAGTCCCGCTCCCCCAGCTGGATCACATGGCCCTCTCGGTCCGCCATGATCTGAAATTCAATGTGCCGGGGCCGGAGGATCAGCTTCTCCAGATACATCTCCCCGTCCCCGAAGCAGGCCAGGGCCTCTCCCCTGGCCTCCTCGAACAGAGCCTTGAGCTGCGCCGGCTCATACACCCGGCGCATTCCCCGGCCGCCGCCCCCGGCGGCCGCCTTGATGAGCACCGGGTAGCCGATGGCGTCGGCAATGGCCTGGGCCTGCTGTGCGGTGTCCACCGCCCCGTCGGAGCCGGGCACCACCGGCACGCCGGCCTTGCGCATCAGGGCCCGGGCGGCGGCCTTGTTGCCCATGGCCCGGATCACGTCCCCGGAGGGGCCGATGAAGGCGATGCCCGCCGTCTGACAGGCGTCGGCGAAGTCGGCGTTTTCGGACAGGAATCCGTAGCCGGGGTGGATGGCGTCGCAGCCGGCGGCCCTGGCCACGGTGAGGATGGCGTCCATGTTCAGGTAGCTGTCGGCGGACCGGGCGGGGCCGATGCAGTAGGCCCGCTCCGCCAGCTGTACGTGCAGCGCCTCCCGGTCCGCCTGGGAGTACACCGCCACCGGCTCGATGTCCATCTCCCGGCAGGCCCGGAAGACCCGCACGGCGATCTCGCCCCGGTTGGCAATCAGAATCCGCTTGAACATGCTCTCACCCTTCCCGGTAGCGCACCAGGGGGTCCCCGAAGGACACCAGGGCGCCGTCCTGGGCCAGCACTTCCTCAATGACGCAGTCGCAGGGGGCCTGTACCTCGCTCATCATCTTCATGGCCTCCAGCAGACCCACGGTCTCCCCCTTCTTCACCTGCTGCCCCGGCCGGACAAAGGGCTCCGCCCCCGGCTCAGGCGCCCGATAGAAGGTGCCCACCAGAGGGGCGGTGATGGTCAGCCCCCGGGCAGCCGGCTCCGGCTGGACGGCAGGCGCCGGCGCGGCGGGAGCAGCCGGTCCGCAGGATGCGGCGGCAGTGCTCCCCTTCTCCAGCTCCAGAGAGAAGTTTCCGGTGGTGAGTTTCATCCTGGTGGCCGTGCCGGCGTCAAACCGGGCCATCAGGTCAAAAATGTCTTGATTGTTCATGGTGCCTCTCCTTTTGGAAAGGGGCACCGGCGAACACCGATGCCCCTTGGGTTGAACTGCCGCGCTCAGATGCGCTCGTTGATGTAGTTGACCAGATCGCCCACCGTCTTCATGTTGGGCAGATCCTCGTCGGCGATGGTGACGCCGAACTCCTCCTCCAGAGCCATGGACAGCTCCACAGCGGCCAGGGAATCCGCCCCCAGGTCCTCGGCCAGATTGGCCTCCATGGTCACCTTGTCCAGGTCGCAGCTCAGGTTCTCCGCGATGATCTCTCTCATTTTATCGAAGTTCATAGGTCATGCTCCTTTTGTTTGAATTTTTTAGATAAAATAATTTAGTTAAAATTTTTGAGGTTTTTGCGATGGGCATATTGTAGCAGAACTTTCCCATTTGTCAAGGGAAAAACAGGTTTCTTTTTTCAGAACCGCGATTTTTGTGGAGATGTCCGTTCAAAACGGCGCGATATTCAGCACTCTTTGTGTAAAACGAATGGTTCTTTGCCGGCATAGCGGATTTTTTCCATTTCCATCGCGGTAAGCTATTGACAAATCCCATCCGATTCTCTATAATATAACGTGCGCTTTCGGGGTGTGGCGAAGCTTGGTATCGCGCTTGGTTCGGGTCCAAGAGGCCCCGGGTTCGAATCCCGGCACTCCGACCAAAAAGTCCTCTGTATTCGTTTGAAATACAGAGGACTTTTTATGTTCAATGCAGCTTTTAAGTGAAAAATGTTAGCGTCAGGCGATAGTCGCCACTATAGGTAAATAGACTAATCGTTTACAAACTCCTTAAACCCTCAACATAATGTGTAATTATATTTTGGCTAATCGCTATTTCGTGTGAAGCTGGACTATATCTTGTGGTGAGCTGGGCTCCGCCCAGACCCGCAAGGGGATTC
>CALWXG010000111.1 GCA_944385435.1 uncultured Oscillospiraceae bacterium | reverse complement strand
GCTGTCCCCATGGATTTCGGCAAACTGCCGGGCCGGCGCTTTGGAAAGTTCCATAGCATGTCTGGTTATCTGGTCAACTCCAGATATTGCGGCCTTCATTTCTCCATGCTTTGTGTACTCCAACTCACTTGCGTACAGTAACTCATTCATCAGGTCCAACGCTTGTACAGGACAGCGTTGAGCAATGGAGGTCTCTTCTCCCCATCCATAAACAATATTGTAATCCCCCATCTGATGAACAATCCCTTCGGCATTATGCGTGAATGTCACAACAGACATGCCCAAACGCTTTGCCAGTTCAGCTGCTTCTACCACTTCTGGTGTTTTGCCCCCGTGTGAGCATAATACCGCCAGGGAATGGAGGCCGGCCATCGGAGGCGTACAAAGGACAAATTCTTTTGCGGTCTGTGCAATAGAGGAAATCGTCCTAGATTCGTGGGCAAGAAAATAAGCCGCTGGGTACACATCAACCAACGAACCTCCGCAGGCAAGAAAGAACACGTGTTTAATACAATTGCCTTGCTGGTGGAGAATCTGCTCTACAATTTGTTTTGCGTTCATTGTTATCTCCCCCTTACGGGCAGGGTTGGCCAAATCCAAAGGCCCCAGGAATACCACAGACTTCCGCTGCATATTGTGTTCCCGACAACAAACTTTCCTGAATGTCCTGCCCAGTCAATACTCTCTGCTTTTTTCGGCTAATTACTTCCAACAAAAACGCTGCAATCAATGAGTCGCCAGCTCCCATGGTATCGATAACTTCTCCTGTTGGACATGCATGCTTCCAAAAAAACTTTCCGCAGTGATACACTGCTGCTCCATCTTCGCCCATTGTTGCTACACAAATAGAGGGGCCATATCCGCAAATTTCCTGGAGTTCTTCTTGAACCTGCGACTTCGTCCTGCCGCTGCGGGACAGAAACGCATATTCTACATGTGGGGCCACAGCTCGAATATACTCCGAATCAGCATCATCCGAAAAATCAAATGCAACAGGAATTCCAGCGTGCTTCAACTTAGGAAGTTCTGCTTCCATAAAGCCATAGTTTCCGGTATGTACAACATCAAACTCTGATAAGTATTCCACATCGAACCGATCTGCTGTCCACCGAGTCCGGCCCCGTACCCCGCCCTTGTTAGAAGCCAACCAGGTTCGATCACCATTTGCTCAACGTTTATCCGCACTATACGAAACTGAAATATTTCCTGATCGGTGGCGTGAGGGCGAGAAGATTCCTCGAGGATTTATGGGCATTCACTGCCATTCTTTGGATAGGCCAATTATCCTCAGCATTTAAAAAATTTTGATTTATTGTCCACAAAACATGTATATAGCGGCTGCATTGGCTAACTTCCAAAAATCAGCTACATATTATAGCTGTGAAGAAGTCTATGGAATGAATCCGCTATAAAATGAAAGGTGGTCAGTATGTCAAATAAAAGAGCCAATAAGGAAGGAAACATTCGACTCAGAGCCGATGGTCGATGGGAAGTTCGAGTCACCATTGGTATAGACTTTGCTACCGGAGAATCAAAACGAGTATCCAGATATGCCTCAACACAGGAGGAGGCGGTAAAGCTCCTGCACGAGTTATCCTTTATCAGAGACACTTCCCCTAAGAATTTTCAAACGATAACCTTAGGAGAGTGGCTGGACCTCTGCCTGGAAGTCTATATGAAAAATTCTCTGAAACAGTCCACATACCTCAGCTATGAGGGCTATATCCGCATCCATCTGAAACCAGCCCTGGGGAACATACAGCTCCGAGATTTGAGTCCCAGATTATTGCAGCAATTCTACAACTACAAAGCGGAGACAGAAGGGCTTGCCCCCAAAACCATTGTCAATATCAATTTGTTCCTTCACAAGGCGTTATCTTATGCTGTCGCCGAGGGATACATCCAAAGCAATCCCGCAGCGTCCATTAATCTCTCCAGAGGGAACAAACCACAAATCGAGATATTGACCAGGGACGAGCAGCTTCGCCTCTTTCAAGCCAGTTATCAGCACCGCTATGGGGTTTTCATCAGGTTGGTGCTGTTTACCGGATTACGACTTGGGGAGCTCCTGGGGCTTCGCTGGGAGGATCTGGACGTGCAATCCAGCATGTTGCACATTAGGCGAACACTAAACCGTCTAAATAAAATAGACCGCCCTGCTTCACCTGGAGGAAACACCACCGAAATTGTAATTCAGACGCCGAAAACACAAAATTCTATTCGAAGCATTCCGATTCTCCCAGCAGTCGTACAAGATCTTATGAACTGGCGAACAGTACAGAAAAACGATCAGATCGCTACTGGTGATCGGTACCAGGACAGCGGCATGATCGTCACAAATCAATCGGGAGGATACATTGAGCCTCGAACATTTAAAGACTACTATAATCAAATTCTCAACATTGCAGGGTTGCGGCATCTCACATTTCACGCTTTGCGCCATACCTTTGCTTCCAGAGCAATGGAGCAGGGAATGGATGTTAAAACGCTGTCCGTGCTTTTGGGGCACTACTCCGTCTCTTTCACCCTTGATACATATGCTCATGTTTTGAATGACCACAAAGTAGCAGGGATGGCGCTCATGGAAGATCTTTATACAGCGGAATCCGCTTCAGTGCATGAACTTTTCTATCCCATCATTGTCACAATGCAAAAAGAAGGGGAAATGCTCCTGGAAGCCCCTGATTTCCCGCAAGTGCAGTTTTGCGGCACCGATTTTGGACAAGGCCTCCAATACATGAAGGACCGATTACAGGAAGAGCTCCTTCTGACATCTCTTCCTCCCGTGCCCACTTCTCCCAGCCAGCTTTCCCTTGCCTCGAATCAATATCTGATTCAAATTCCAACGTAAGATATGTGTGGATTGGGGTCAGATTGGGGTCAACTCAACTTGGAATCTTTCAATAAAAGTTATAAAAACCGCCCAATCCTTTCGGAAAGGGCGGCTTTTCTGGTTGCGGCGGCAGGACTTGAACCTGCGACCTCCGGGTTATGAGGGCAATTTTAAGAAATTCTGGTTCCTAAAGTGGCCAAACTCAGAGGATTAGGATCATTACCATTACTTTTCTGCCAAAATTTTCCAGCATAACCCTATTTCGCCCTACTCTTGAACATTTAGCATCCACTGTTTTCAGGATATATGCTAGAAAAAGTGTTAGAAAAATATGGTAAGCTAAAGATATGAAAAGACATGAGTTAAGCGAAGCGCAAAGGACTTGCTGTCACCAGAGCGAAGGCCACAAGGAGGCCAGCCTGCAAAGTGTAATCGAGTGATGCTCAATAGGCTGGTGTATTGACTGAAAACAGGCATCCTATGAGAACTGTGGCATAGCGTCTCCTGCTCTGCTTTAGAGCGGGGAAGCGAAGACCTCAGTCTTGGTTGGGATGGAGGGCGCGGCACCCGAGCGGGTGACGCTGATTGCAGCCGCTTTACTGGCTGTCTTGAGCGCCTCCGCCACAGGAACGGCTTGGGCGATAGAGGCCAGGAAGAAGCCGGTAAAAGTATCTCCGGCCGCTGTCGTATCCACCGCGTCAACTTTGAAAGCGGGCTGCTCGATCCTCTGGTGGGCATCCTGATAGATACTGCCTCTGGCGCCGAGGGTCAGGACGATATGGCTGTCGGGGAAACGCTCCAGAAGGCGCTCCGGGAGCAGATCGTCTCGGCATTCCTGGCCGCACAGCTCCCGGGCCTCCACTTCATTTAAGAGGAAATAGCTGACGTGGCGCAGCGGCAGCGTCAGAATGGACGCGTTCATAGGCGAGGGGTTCAAAACGATGGTCAGGCCGGCGGCCCTGGCGGCTCCCATCAAATAGGGCAGTTGGCTGATCTCGTTCTGGAGGACCAGCAGGTCGCCGGGCCGGAAGTGATCCAGGGCCTGGTCAATCTGCCCGGTGGTGATCTGTTGGTTTGCGCCTCCGTATAGGAGGATACAATTCTGCCCGTCTCTGTCCACCTGAATGATCGCATGGCCAGTGGGGCAGTCGAGCTGTCGCACCAGGGAGGTATCTACACCGCTGTCTGCTAATGCTTTCAGCAGCGGCGCACCGTCAGCCCGGCCGACACAACCGGCATGCCACACATGGCCGCCTGCCCTTGCGATGGCGATGGACTGGTTCAGCCCCTTGCCGCCGCAATATTCCGCCATGGACAGGCTGGATACCGTTTCACCTGGGCGGACGAAATGCTCGACTTGGTATACCTTGTCCAGATTCAAAGAGCCAAAACTCAGGATGTTCATGATCCGCCTCTCTTTTTCTCAAAGCTCCTGGAACGTAAAGTTGCCGAATGCGGTCCGTCCCATCTGGCGGGAGCCGCAGCCGAACATGCCATGGTCGAAGCTGTCGTCCCGGACGGACAGGACCGGCGTGCCATTGATCGAAAGCTGGATGGCGTCGCCCTCTAGACGCAACTCCATCTGATAGGTCTCACCGACCTTCCAGTTGAGATCGCAGGAGGCCAGCGTTTTGAAACCAAAATCGTTTTTCAGAATGACGGCTTTGCCGGCCTCGTCCAATCCAGCGGCATAAAACCGCTTGGCGCCCAGTGACCGGCCCACGAGCAGATGGCTGGCGCCGTGGAGCGGCGTGACCGGCGCGGCGATCACGTAGTCCCGGGCGTAGTAATTCCCGGTGTAGGCGAAGGCCGGCTCGTTCCGCATCAGGTTGAGCGTGCCGCAGTACAGATTCCATGCGCCGTGATCCATGGAGAACGGTGTGATGGCCGCAAAGTTTTTCCTCTGCTTGGACATGTCGATGCGGTAAGAACTCTTGCCCTGGATCGAGAACTCATCCAGGTAGATCTTGCCCAAAGTTTTGAAGGAGGCCGGGGCATAACCCTCCAGGACCACACCCACTTCGTCCACCATATCGCCCTGTGTGTCGGGGATGGTAAAAGTGACGTCGATCCACTGGTGCTGGACGAGCTTGATATAGCCCCGCAAGTGATCCTTCTTATCGCTGCAGGTCCGGACATAGGGGGCGACGCCGGGGGTCTCGTTGCCGTTCCACTGATCCAAGTAGAGCTTCATGGAGACGGTCTGCCCCGGATAGGCCGTGGGGGAAAAGACAGGGCTGTAGCGCTCGTCGGAGAAGTCCTCCCGGGTGTAGAAGGGCTTATAGTAGATCTTGCACTGGTCGCCCCGGACCATGCGGTCCATCAGGATGGAGAGAGAGCCTGTCCCCGCGCAGGCCTCCTTGGTACTGTGCTCGACGCGGCAGAAAAAGGGATCCGAGACACGAATGTTGTGGGTACTGCCGGGAAGTTCGAAGTCAAAATAGACTTGGCCGGGGCGGTAGCTCTCGGCCAGAGACCGCGGCAGCTCCTCTCCTGCCAGGCGGTAGCCTAGCATTGCGGCCTCCCTGCAGAAAGAGGGGATATCCAGAATATTCAGGTAGCCGGAGATGCCGGAGCAGACGATGCCGTCGTTGATGGGCTCACGGTATTTTTGCGGGAGGCTTTCGAGCCCGCAGGCCACGCCCATGATCGTGCCCACATTTCCGGCGTTGCAGTCGGTGTCCCAGCCGGCCATGGTGGCGATCTCCACAGTCCGGTCAAAGGTGCCTTCGCCGTACAGAAGCGCCATGACACATACCCCGGCGTTGGGGATGATATGGCAGGCACCGGGATACTTGTCGTATCCCCAATCCCGTACCAGCATGGCATGGCAGTCCCGCCAGTGCTCCGGATGCTCCCTGTGGAAGGCCCGCACTGCATCCGGTACAGCCCGATAGGTCCAGTCAGGCGGGCACTGGTCGAGGCCGGCGTCGATCAGCTGATTTACATCGGCGGTCTCAAAGGCTTTGGCGATCGCGGCGCACATAAACCGGGC
>CALWXG010000110.1 GCA_944385435.1 uncultured Oscillospiraceae bacterium | reverse complement strand
GACATCGACGTGGTGCTCCAGGGCCACGACCACACCTACAGCCGCTCCAAGCTGCTGTACGGCGACGGCCAGACCCACGGCGCCTATGAGTTCCGGCTGAACGACGAGGGCACCGACTACGACTGGGATCACGCCTACAACATCAACACCGACGACCAGATCCCTCTGGGCCCCGAGGAGGGCGACACCGCCGGCCAGGCTCTGCTGGACGGCTTCCAGAGCGACAACCACTGCTACACCATCGAGACCACCGTGGGCAACACCGTGACCAATCCAAACGGCACGCTGTACATGTCCGCCAACTCCGCCTCCGGCTCCAAGTACTATGAGCTGATCTCCGCTCAGCAGGACTACATCGCCAACCGCAGCCAGAACTGGCTGCCCAGCTGGTCCGTGATCACCATGAGCGAGACCTCCTTCTCCATCGACACCTACCAGATCACCGCTGACGGCACCACCGAGAAGATCGATGACACCTTCACCATCGTGAAGACCGGCAGCGGCGAGAACCTGAGCACTCCTCTGACCCGCGGCCAGGCCGTGCAGCGCCTGTACGATTACGCCGGCCAGCCCGCCGTCTCCGGCACTGCGAGCTTTGTCGACGTGGCCGCTGACGCCTCCTACCAGACCGCTATCGCCTGGGCTGAGGCTCAGGGTATCGTCAAGGGCGTGGGCAACTCCGCCTTCGAGCCCGAAGACGTCATCACCCAGAGCGAGTTTGCCGCCATACTGACCCGGTATGCCGCTGTGCAGGGGATGAGCGGTGCCACGCCCGACGCCACCCTGGAACAGGGTATGGATTATGCCCAGAGCAACGGCCTGCTCACCGGCTCCGCCATCACGGCCTCCAGCGCCGACTACGCGCTGACCAAGCTGGGCTGATTGGTTTCCGGCATCCCCTTCCATCTCTCCGTGGGCCCATGGTCTGCGGAGAGATGCCATTTTTACAGACTGTTATGAAATGAGGGCTGTTTTTTGAGTCGCTTCAATTGGAAACGATGGGTGCCTCCCGTTGTGCTGCTGGCACTGTTTCTGGCTTTTGTAGTCTGGCTGAACCAGGTGGACAAGGTGGCGCTGATCTCCCGGGAAGGGCAGACCTTTGAAAAAGGCGTGGTCACGGAGATCCTCCGGGACAACATTCAGCCGGACGGCAGCCGGGTGGGTGAGCAGCTGGTCCGGATCCGCATGACGACGGGGGAGCTGAAGGGCCGGGAGATTGAGACCACCTCCAGCTCCGGCTTCCTGTTCGGCGCGCCCTGTACCGTGGGTATGCGGGTGGTGGTGATGCAGAGCCTGTCCGGGGACACCGTGGTGTCCAGCGTCTACTCCCAGGACCGGGAGATGCAGATCATTGCCTTCGCGCTGCTCTATCTGGTGGCGCTGTGCGTGATCGGCGGCTGGAAGGGGGCCAAGGGCTCCCTGGGGCTGATCTTCACCTTCGGGTGCATCCTGCTGGTGTATCTGCCCATGGTGTACCGGGGCTGGTCGCCCTTCTGGAGCGCGGTGCTGGTGTGCGCCGTGACCACGGTGGTCACCCTCTGGCTGCTGGGCGGACCCACCCGGAAGACGCTGGTTGCCACCGCCGGTACAGTGGTGGGCGTGGTGATGGCGGGGGTGTCCGCCTCCATGTTCTCCTTTGCCACCGGCATTACCGGCTGGAACGTCAGCGACATTGAGAGCCTGATGAGCCTGTGGAGCACTTCCGGCATCCAGGTGGGCGGCCTGCTGTTCTCCGGCCTGCTGATCTCCGCGCTGGGCGCCATGATGGACGTGGGCATGTCCATTGCCAGCTCCATGGCGGAAATTCAGGGCCAGTCGCCGGACATCTCCCGCAGGGAGCTGTTCCAGGCGGGCATGCGGGTGGGCCGGGATATGATGGGCACCGATTCCAACACCCTGATCCTGGCCTTTGCCGGCGGCAGCGTCTCCATGCTGGTGCTGGACTACGCCTACGATCTGCCCTGGCTGCAGATCATCAACTCCAACAACATCGGCATTGCCATCATGCAGGGCCTGTCCGGCAGCTTCGGCGTCATCCTGTGCGTGCCGGCCACGGTGGCCATTGCCACGGTGCTCTACACCATGTCCAGGGGGAAGCGCCGGAGACAGCCGGAGGAACTGGCCGGGACCAATCGACAGGAAGAGGGCTGAGACCGGAGGGGTCCGCCCTGAAGAGAAAAAATTCCAGCGGGAAAACCGGGCGCGCAGCGCCCGGATCCCGCTGGAATTTTTGCGTGGCAGGGGGGAGTTTACCACAGCCAGCCGCTGTGCTCCCGGCCGTCCAGCACGTCCTGCATGGCGCACAGCATCTGGGCGGCCTGGCCCCGGCTGAGGGTGTCGGTGAGGTTGGCCTGGGCGGGGAGAACGGACAGGGTCTCCAGGTTGGCCGCGGGCTGACTGGCCCAGGCGGGCACCGTGCCGGAGGCGGAGGTCTCCGCGGCCACGTCCTCCACGGCCAGCAGCCGGTCAAGGATCACGGTGGCCTCAGCCACAGTGATGTGGGAGCCGGCGTTGAACACCACCCGGTTCTCGGCGTTGTAGCTGCCGCGGATGGTGCCGTTCATCAGGGCGGCGGAGACGTAGCCCTTGGCCCAGACGGAGATGTCCGGATCGTCGTAGAACCCGGTCATGGTGATGCCGCTGAGAGGGGCTTCCTCGGCCACCGCCATGGCCATGGCCAGGAATTCCTCCCGGGCGAGGGGCTCATCCGGGTCAAAACAGTACAGTTCGCCCAACCGGCGGCCCACGTAGATTCCGCTCTCCGCCAGGCGCAAGGCGGCGTAATGGGCGGCATCCCCCTCCATGTCGGAGTAGAACACCTTGGTGGACTGCTTTTCAATGGTGATGCTCACCTTGGCGGGCTGGGAAGTATTCCCGTTGCTGTCCACTGCCACGTAGGTGAAGCTGTCCTTGCCCTTTTTGCCTTCGTAGGGCGTGTACCAGAAGGCGGCGGTGTCCGTCTCGTCCACGGTCACCTGGCCCCGGGCCGGGCTGTCCACAATCTGAAAGGTGACGGGGTCCCCGTCCGGGTCCACGGCGGAAAAGCGGCTGGAAATGGCCACGTTCCGGTAGGTTTTCAGGGTGAGATGCTCCGCAATGGGGGCGGAGTTGACCTGGGCAGTCTGCTGGCCTGCGGTGAGTACGACGGCGGACACAGGGAGAATCAGCGTTCCGGACAGCAGGAAAGCCAGGAGTACGGCGCGGAATTTCACAGAATCGGCCTCCTCAACAATAAGATTGGTGTGGATAGCTTTCTCTGAAACAGAAAAAATATGCGGACAAACCGATTGCCCGCATATTTTTCAGTTCCGGCGCCGGATGTCCGGACGCAATCCGTGGGTGTGCGCACTACAGCTGACTGCGGTCCCGCAGCCAGCTGGGCAGGGGCCGCATTTTGATGCCCGACACAATGCCCATGGCGATGAACAGGGTGAGGGTGGAGGAGCCGCCGTAGCTGATGAAGGGGAGGGTGAGTCCCACCACCGGAGTGACGTACAGGTTCATGCCCACATTCAGAATGGTCTGGACCATCAGCATGCCGGCAAAGCCCATGGCGATGTAGGCGGACATGTGGCTCTTGGCCTGACGGGACACCCAGACGCAGCGCAGGATGATGGCCAGCAGCAGGGCCAGCAGCAGGCAGCAGCCGATGAGGCCGAACTCCTCGCCGCACACGGCGAAGATGAAGTCGGTGTGCCGGGCGGGCAGGTTGGTGGACAGGGGAGACTGGGTCTGCTTGCCCTGGAGGTAGCCCATGCCGGTGAGCTGGCCCGAGCCGATGGCGATGAGGGAGCGGGTCTGGTGCCAGCCCACCCCCAGGGGGTCCAGATCGTGATCCAGCACCACCCGGAACCGGAGAATCCGGTAGTCGTTCCACAGGCCGGTGCGGGGCAGGATGAAGTTCCAGAGGAACACCACTCCGGCCACCATGGGAACCCCCACTCCGATGAACCACCACTTGTTCACGCCCCCCACCCAGGCCATGATGACAAAGAGAAAGAGGTAGACCAGCACCATGCCGAAGTCGCCGGACAGCACCGCCAGCAGTCCGGCGTACAGACAGGTGAGGAAGAGGTATTTCAGAATGGCGCTCAGCCGGCTGACACCCCGGGCCCGCTCGTGGTTGAGCAGCCAGGCCAGCACCACAATGAAGGCCAGCTTGGCGATTTCACCGGGCTGGAAACCGAAGCGGACGCCCGGAAGGTATACCCAGCTCTTGTTGCCGGTGTCTCCCGCCTCGCCGAAGGGCGCGATGAGCAGGATGACGATCAGGCCCAGCAGGAGAAACACCTTCCACCACTTTTCCAGCAGAAACTCCACGTCCACGAAGGTGACGAGGATATAGGCCACCACTCCCATGGCGATGAATACGGCCTGCTTGATGAAATTGCTGTGCAGGGCCGCATCGTATCGGGTTGCGCTGTAGATGAGAAGCAGACCAACGGCACTGGCCAGCAGGCACAGTCCCAGCAGCACCACATCGCCTTTGCGAAAGAATTCGTTCAGAGATCGGGTCAGACGCAAAAGGGAGCCTCCTTTCCCTGGAAGATTCAGAAATCAGAAATATAGTATAGCACATTTCAGAACGATGTGCTATACTGTTCGAAAAGAGTTTACAAATCAGAAGCGCGTAGGCGAGCGGAGCAGCGTGACAACCAAAAGTTCGCAGCTGTCGCTCACAGCCCGGATGGACCGGAGCGATGGGGGACAAGCGGAGCGAATGGATCGGAAGAATCACAAAAATCGGAAGTGAAGACAATGCAATTTATAACCCACAGCCCCGAGGAGACCCGGGCGCTGGGAGAACGGCTTGCCCGGGTGCTGGGCCCGGGATCCGTGGTGGCCTTCACCGGGGATCTGGGCGCGGGAAAGACCGCCTTTATCTCCGGCATGGCCCGGGGCCTTGGAATTGAAGAGTGGGTGACCAGCCCCACATTTACCATCGTCAATGAATATGAGGGCGGACGGCTGCCCCTGTTCCACTTTGACATGTACCGTCTTGGCAGCTCGGATGAGCTGTTTCACATCGGGTGGGAGGACTACCTGTCCCGGGGCGGCATCTGTGCAGTGGAGTGGAGCGAGAATGTATCCGACGCCATTGAGGATGACGCCGTCCGGGTGGATATCGTCCGGGGTGAGGACGAAAACAGCCGGGTGATCCGGATCGAGGGGGTGGACCTGTGAAGATTCTGGCGCTTGAGACCTCTGCGGTGACCGCATCGGTGGCGGTGACGGAGGATGAGAAACTGCTGGCCCAGTATTTTCAGAACAGCGGCCTGACCCACTCTGCCACGCTGATGCCCATGGTAGCGGATCTGCTGAAAAACACAGGGCTTTCCCTCCATGAAATGGATGTGATCGCGGTGGCTGTGGGCCCGGGATCCTTCACCGGCGTGCGCATCGGCGTAGCTGCGGCAAAGGGGCTGGCCTGGCCGGAGGACAAACTGTGCGCGCCCTGCTCCACCCTGGAGTCCATGGCCTGGCAGTGCGCCCACCTGGGCGGGGAGATCTGTGCGGTGATGGATGCCCGGCGCAATCAGGTGTACAACGCCAGATTCTCCTGTGCGGACGGCGTGCTCACCAGACTGACGCAGGACCGGGCTGTCGGCCTGGAGGAGTTGGCCGACGAGGTGAAAAAATCAGGCAATGCGCAGATTCTGGTTGGAGATGGGGCGGCAGTGTGCTATAATGCCTTTGAAGCGAGGGGTATTCCGTGCGTACTCATGCCGCCGCATCTGCGCTATCAGACCGCGTGGGGTGTGGCCAGGACGGCATGGCGGCTGGCGCAGGAGGGCAATTTGGTGCACGCCGGCCAGCTGACGCCGCAATATCACAGACTCAGCCAGGCAGAACGGGAACGCCTGGAACGCATGACGCAGACAAATACGTAAAAGGAAAAAGGGGATAACTGTCATGGAAAAGGTACACGTTTTGGATCACCCGCTGCTGCAGCACAAACTGTCCATCCTGCGGGATAAGAATACCGGGGTGAAGGAATTCCGGGAAATCGTCTCGGAGATGGCGGCGCTGGAGTGCTATGAGGCCACCCGGGACCTGCCGCTGAAGGATGTGGATATCGAGACTCCCATTGCCAAAGGCACCTTCAAGACCCTGGCCGGAAAGAAGCTGGCCATTGTGCCCATTCTCCGGGCCGGACTGGGCATGGTGGAGGGCATCCTGAATCTGATTCCCTCCGCCAAGGTGGGCCATATCGGCCTGTACCGGGACCCGGAGACCCATGCTCCGGTGGAGTACTACTGCAAGATGCCGGTGGATATCTCCGAGCGGGACGTGATTGTGCTGGATCCCATGCTGGCCACCGGCGGCTCCGCCTCCGCGGCCATCACCTTCCTGAAGGGATACGGCTGCAAGCACATCAAGCT
>CALWXG010000109.1 GCA_944385435.1 uncultured Oscillospiraceae bacterium | reverse complement strand
AAGCCGCCTGCGTGGAGATAAACCACAAGACCGTAACGTTCTTTCGTGTTGTCCTTCGGCAGGTATAAGTCAAACTTATTTGCCTCCCCGTCTCCATAGGGGAGATCCGTTTTCAATGTCCCCAATTCATCGCTCCATTGGACGCTGTATTCTTTTGCCCACGACGGCGTAATGACAAATTTTGATACAACGCCGCCCGCAAAGGCCAAAACAAAAACCAAAATCCCAATTCCCACAGGCGCGGCTTTCACCTTCTTTTTCTTCGCTCTTGTTTTCAAAGGAAATTCCCTCCAAACAGTGTGCCGCCCATCAGCAGGTTCATAAACACCCGAACCGCCAGCCTGCCCAAAAGGAAAGCCACTACGGCAATGATAAGAATGATTGCCCATCTCTTTTGCACCAGTGCCATGCTGATCTCCTTTCCGTCGTTCCTCCTTGACAAATGTAAGGTACGGTGTTATAGTGCTGATGATACATTTGATTTGCCGAAACAATCGTATCATCGAAACCAGGCCATGTCAAGTGGGGGCAGGAAAATGAGACAAACCGAAAAAAATGTATCACCGATGAGCAACGAGGGGCGCAACGCCTATGTCATTGAGCATATCACAGCCGCACTGCTGGAGTTGCTGCGGGAAAAACCAATCGAAGAGATCTCCATCAGCGAATTGTGCGAACTGGCTGGAATCGGCCGGGCATCCTTTTATCGGAACTTTAACAGCAAAGAAGATATTTTGCTGGCATATATCCGCAAACTTTTTCAGGAATGGACAGCGGAAGGCTCTCAGTCGGGAAACAGACCGCTCAGCGAGTTCCTCCGCTCCCTGTTTTCTCATTTTGAAAAGCATCGGGATTTTTATGAGCTGCTGAATCAGAGAAAGCTTATTTACCTTTTGAAAGATGTGATCATCGGGCTTTCCGGCCCGAAGCCGGAGCAATCGAAAGAAGAGGCGTATACAAGGGCCTATATCGCCTATACTCTGTACGGCTGGATCGAGGTCTGGTTTCAGCGGGGAATGCAGGAAACCGCAGAAGAAATTGCGGGAATGTTTCAAAATCGGGGGCTTTGACTCAAACGGAACACGAGCGGACAGGCGACAGGGAGTGAACCCCCTAACGCCGAAGGGGGTTCATTTGTATCACAGGCTCAAAGCCCGGGGCGCCGCGGCGGCGGAGTTCCAGGAAATTTTAGGTGTTCTCACCTTGCGGGATCCGGAACCCCGTAGTATAATCTGTGCCATTGTGAGACCCCGAATCTGACCTGTTTGGGAGGATGTTCTATGGCGCTGATCATCTATCTGGCCTGTTTTGCCCTCCTCAGCTTTCTGCTGAGGAATTGGAAGTCGCGGTTCCACACTCTGCTGATCACCGGGTTCAATCTCACCTTTGCCGCCCTCATGATTTTCCTGGTGCAGGTGCACCCGGGCATGACCGCAGGGGAGGTATTCGGTTTGGTGGGAAGCGCCCTGTGCTCGGCGCCCGCCGCCATCATGTTCAGGGGCAACACCGCTCTTTTTGGCCCGGATGCCAGTTATGTGTTCTTTCTCATGTCCATTTACACTGCCCGGACTGTGCTTGGCATTTTCTTCCGGGGACTGTTTATCCGCGCCCGGATGAAGTGGAGGCTGGTGAAACGCAAGACCATCTACCTTGTAACCGGAGCCCGGAAAGACGTGGCCCGGTTTCTCCAGGATCTGAACCGCTGCGTCTCCCACCCGGCGGTGGTATACATCACCGACCAGGATGCCGGGGATGCCTCGCTGGATGCCTATGAGACGGACCCCTCTTTCCTGCAGCGCCTGAGGAAGTCCAAAGACTATCAGGTCCTGCTTCTCCCTGCGGAAGGCCAGCAAAACTATGAGCAGCTGCTGAAGCTGGAGGAATTGGGGGAAGCGGGGATCTCCCTGCGGGTAACTGCCTTTGTGGACAATGAGCTGCTGCGGATGGAGGACATGGTGTTTCCCCATCTGGACCTGTATCTGCTCTCCCAGGAGCAGGCGGTGGTGCAGGACTTTATCTGTCAGCACCTGCCTCTGGCCCGTCTGCGCCAGCTGGAGCCCGCCCCGGAACCAGGACACATCTTCCGGCCCCGGGAGCCCTTCTCCTTGTGTGTCATCGGCTTTGACTCGTTTTCCCGGGAGTTCCTGCTGCAGACCTACGAGAACACAGCCTTCACCACCATCTCCGGGAACCCTGCCCTGGACGTGCTGGTGGTGGACCGGGAACTGGACGATAAGAAGGCCGCCTTTCTCAACGATTTCCCCCGGTTTGCCCGGATGTCCTGCGTCCAGTGGCTGGATGCCCACATTCCCTCCGAGGCCCTCTTCCAGACCCTGTCCGCCAGGAAATTTCATCAGGTTCTGGTGGCAGTCCCGGACACGGAGGAGAATATCCGGCTGGCCATCCGCCTGCGCCGGCTCTTTGCCCGCTGCTTCCCGGACCAGCCCCGGCCACAGCTGGTGGTTGCCCTGTTCCAGGAAGATCAGGGCGCCGTGGCGCTGCTCCGCAGCGACAACGATGTGATCTTCCAGCAAGTCAATCAGCGCCAGTTCACCTGTGAGAAACTGATCGCGCGCAGTGCTGACCGCCAGGCGGAGGAGATCCACCAGCGCTACCAGCACAACAGCCTGTTCTCTCCCCGGTGGCGGGAGTTGGGCTCCTTCACCCAGAACTCCAACCGGGCTGCGGTGTGGGATATTCCCAACAAGCTGCTCCTGGCCGGGGAGGTATCCGCCCTGGACCGGCAGGCCAGGGAAGCTCTCTTCTGGGAGCTGGCCCAATATGAACATCTGCGCTGGAATGCGTTCCATTTTTCCAGAGGCTGGCTCCCCCTTCCCCAGGAGGAACTGACCCGGGAGGAGCGGGAGCAGTACCGCACCAAGCGCCCCGGGGAAAAGCGGCACATCTGTCTGGTGGACTGGGATCAGCTGGACACCCTGCCCCAGCGGAAGCCCGGGCTTCTGAAGCAGTACGACTATGAAAATGTGGCCGGTCTCTTCCCGGCCCGGGAGGAGAACTGACCCGGTGCCGGAGGAAGAAGTCGGGCCTGCTGAAACGCAATCAAACGAAAACGTGGCTGAGAAGTGCGGAAGGTGCGCTTCTCAGCCACGTTTTTTGATGGTTCACAGGCTGCCCGGGCCTGGAGTTTTGCCGGCGGCATCCGGAATTCCCGGGGCTGTGCGCTTCCCGGGATGTCCGTTCCTCCTCAAAGAATGATGTGCCCTGGGCTCAGACGCCGGCCTGCCAGCGGATTCCAAAATCCCGGCTTTTGATCTTGCATTTCGGCTCACCGTCTTTCCAGAAGACAAGCCCTTCCATGGGGTGGTTTCGGAGATAGTCGCGGATTCCCTCGAAGGACCTGGGCACGGACACCAGATCCTTGCCGTGGGGCTTGAGGATATCCCGGTCGAGGTGATACGGGTTGCCTTGGAAATGAGGACCAATGGCCTCATAAGTCCCATCCGGGGCAGGAGGGGAGGCGTCAAAGGCCGCCCAGAACCATCGGTCCGCGGGATTATCCCGGTCACACTTCACCCAGCAGGGCAGATGGCCGGTGACAGGATCAGCTTTGTCCTGACACAGGATGGCGCCCTCCGGGACGGGCTTGCCGTGTTTTGCGTCGTAGCGTTTGTACAGCTGGCCCTGAAGGATCGCGCAGCAGGCCCCGTCCCATTTTACGGTGGCAACGCCTTCTCCGGCCAGCACCCACTCCAGTCCGGGTGCAACCTGCGCGGTGATGTCCTTCACGCGGCCATGGTCAAATTCTCTCACAAAGAGAGTGGGGATCTTTTTCATTTTGATGGAGTCAGTCCTTTCCGGTGTGTATCAGAGTGTGGGGTGAGACGGGGACGAGTGCCTCCGGCGCGGGTCCGGCTCCTGGTTCCGGATCCTGCGGAAGGGGTCAGGGCTGGTCCAGATAGGCCTGGACATCGAAGTGAAACGCTCCGAACTCATCCGGATGTCTTTGGGGCAAAAGGTCCGCCTTTTCCTGGATCTGCCGTGCGATTTCCGAAATGTCGAATCCGGAAAACCTGCGGGCGGCTTTCAGGAAGGACAAGATTTCGTTTCCGCAGATCCGGACGTCAAACCCGGTGTATGTTTCCAAGACCGGGGCGCTCCCTGCGATCCGGCGGATGGGTCCGCTGTATGAGATCAGCAAAAAGTCGTCTTTCAGGAAATGGTTGATCCACAGATTGGGAATGTACTTCAGATCGGTGACGCCTTTTGCAGACAGGTAGCCCCACCGCTTGTAGTATCTTCCGTAGACAAACCACTCCGGAAGATCTTCCGGCTTGAGTTTGGTGGGATAGATCATATCGGAAAACAGGTATCCGTCCCTGTCCTCCGTATACTGAAATTGGCGGTTGACGAAGCTGAGCTTCTGCACCGAATAAAGGTGTTTTCTGAACCGTTTCATGGGAGTGTTCCTTCCGGTTGATGATTTTGCTTGAAGATTCGGTTGTTTTCCAGCAGCTGTTCGAAGGTGACCGGGGCAAAGCCGTTGATGTCCGTGCCCGCATTCAGCGCATTGTCCCGGGCAGCCAGCAGGGGCCAGTAGTCTGCCCGGGTGTCGTTGTGGATGTGTCCGTGGATCAGAAAGGACCTCTGGGCGTGTTTCCAGGTGAGCAGGGGGTAATGGCAGAGCGTGAGAGCGCGCCGGCCGTCGGAAAACTCCAGGAATTTGTCTATGCCGGCAAAATACCGGGAGACGTCCAGTTTCTTCATCCAGGAGCCGTCGTGATTGCCCACGATCAGGTGTTTTCTGCCTTTGAGCCGCCGCAGGATTTCCTCCGGATGCTCCGATCGGAAAAACAGGTCGCCGAGAATGTACACCGTGTCGCTGCCGCCCACCCGGCTGTTCCAGTTTTCTATGAGCGCCTCGTCCATCTCCGCGGCGCAGGCAAAGGGACGTGCGCAGAACCGGATGACGGATTCATGACCGAAATGAGTATCTGCTGTAAAGTAGATCATCCTGCGGCCTCCCCTTTTCCAGGAAAATGAGAGAAGTTCCGATGCGGCCATCCCGGGGCGGCTGCCGCGGCATCGCTTCCACGACATACAGTATCTCCTGCGGCGGAAACTGTCAATCAACCGCTGGTAGAATACCGGGATGGAAGCGGGCTGCGGCCCGCTGCGGGGAGCCAGGGAAGAGGTGCAGGAGGCCCTCTGTCAAATGTAAAAGTTCAGTAAACAATATATATGAAATGTTATTCTTTGTTTATTTGTTTGTAAGGTGCCTTGAATTGAAAAAAACAGAGGACTATACTCACTTGACGAAGGGGAACTTTTTATACCATGCAAGATTAAAACAAGAGGAAGGGTCAAATATGAAACTGAAAGCAAAAATTTTGACCGGCGCTGTGTGCGGTGCCCTTGTTGCGACGATGATGATTCCCGCCGTGGCAGCCACTGTTCACTACAACGACGGCGCTTCCGTGGGCAGCAGCGAGGACTGGAATGCCTGGGTTGAGGAGTGGGAGAGTGTTGCCACTGACTACACCAAGGTGTCCCTGACTCCCGGTGAAGACGAGACCGAGCTGAACTTTGCCTGGTACAGCGTGGACAACGGCGAGGCTGCCACTCCTGTGGTGCACTTCGGCACTGACGAGGACAACCTCACCGCTTACACCGGCACCTCCGGCGATGTGGACAACTCCCTCACCGACGGAGTGGACTACGACTACAACCATGTGACGGTCACCGGCCTGGAGGAGAACACCACCTATTACTACACCGTGGAGAAGAACGGTGTGGAGACCGAGGTGGAGACCTACACCACCCGGAGCTTTGACACCGTGAAGATGCTGTATGTGGGCGACCCCCAGATCGGCGCCTCCAAGGGCCAGCCCCAGGGCAGTGAGACCCTGAGCGCGGATTCCGGCGTTGCCAACACCGCCGCCCGGAACGACGCCTTCGGCTGGAACCGCACCCTGGAGGCCGCTCTGGCCCAGGATCCCGACGTGAACTTCATCATCTCTGCCGGCGACCAGGTCAACAAGACCGGTCAGCCCAAGGAGGAGGAGTACGCCGGTTACCTGTCTCCCGAGGCTCTGACCTCTCTGCCTGTGGCCACTACCATCGGCAACCATGACTCCCTGAACCCCGACTATATGTACCACTTCTACACCCCCAACTCCACGCAGTACGGCGCCACCCAGGCCGGCGGCGACTACTACTACTCCTACGGTGACGGTCTGTTCATCGTGCTCAACACCAACAACTACAACGTGGCTGAGCACAAGCAGGCCATCGAGGAGGCCGTTGCCTCCGATCCCGATGCCACCTGGCGCGTGGTCACCATCCACCAGGACATCTACGGCACCGGCCTGGATCACTCCGACACCGACGGCATGATCCTGCGCACCCAGCTGACCCCCGTCTTCGATGAGTTTGACATCGACGTGGTGCTCCAGGGCCACGACCACACCTACAGCCGCTCCAAGCTGCTGTACGGCGACGGCCAGACCCA
>CALWXG010000108.1 GCA_944385435.1 uncultured Oscillospiraceae bacterium | reverse complement strand
TCCTCCACGGTGTTCACCACCTTGGAGGTGACGCAGGGCTGGCCGATCTCCTCCATGCAGTCCTTGAAGCCCTGGCGGTCCTCCGCCTTGTGGATGGAGGCCGGACTGGTGCCCAGCAGCTTCACGCCGTACTTCTCCAGCGTGCCGTTCTCGTACAGGGCCATGGCCATGTTCAGGCCGGTCTGGCCGCCCATATTGGGCAGCAGGGCGTCCGGCCGCTCCATCTCAATCACCTGGGTGATGGAGGGAATATTCATGGGCTCGATATACACATGGTCGGCGATGTCTTTATCGGTCATGATGGTGGCGGGGTTGGAGTTGACCAGCACCACCTCAATGCCCTCTTCCTTCAGGGCACGGCAGGCCTGGGTTCCGGCGTAGTCAAACTCCGCCGCCTGGCCGATGACGATGGGGCCGGAGCCCAGCATCAATACTTTTTTGATCTTCGGATCCTTCGGCATTACCGGTCACCTCCCATAGATGCCACAAAGCGGTTGAACAGATATTCCGTGTCCCGGGGACCGGCGTTGGCCTCAGGGTGGAACTGGGTGGTAAAGCAGTTGGGGCGCTTGTAGCGCAGGCCCTCGCAGGTGCCGTCGTTCACATTCACGTGAGACACCTCCGCCACCGCCGGGTCCACCGTCTCGGACAGCACCCGGTAGCCGTGGTTCTGGCTGGTGATGAACACTCTCCCCTTCTCCAGATCCCGGACGGGGTGGTTGCTTCCCCGGTGGCCGTAGGCCAGCCGGCCGGTCTTGGCCCCGGTGGCCAGCGCCAGCAGCTGATGGCCCAGGCAGACGCCGAACAGGGGGATATCGCTGTCGTAGATCTTCTTCAGCTCGGCGATGACGGCGGTGTTCTCCGCAGGATCGCCAGGGCCGTTGGACAGCATTACCCCGTCATAGCCGCCGGCGATCACATCCGCGGCAGGGGTGGACGCGGGCAGGGCGGTGACCTTGCAGCCCCGGCGGCGCAGGCATTCGATCATATGCTGCTTCACACCGTAGTCCATCATGGCCACATGGTGCTTCTCCTCCCCGTAGGCGGGGAAGGTCTCCGCCTGCTTGCGGGTAACCCGCTCCACGGTATCGGTCACGCGGTAGGCCGCCAGCTTCTCCATCACCTCATTAACATTAAAATGCTCCGCGCAGGTGATCATGCCGTTCATAGAGCCCTGGCTGCGGAGAATTTTGGTGATGGCGCGGGTATCAATGTCCTCAATGCCCACGATGTCGTTGTCTTTCAGATAATCATTCAGGGTGCCTTCACAGCGGAAATTGCTCCCTCTGGGAGAGAGATGCCGCACCACAAACGCCTCCACCCAGGGGCGGCAAGACTCATTGTCCTCATGATTGACGCCGTAGTTGCCGATCAGAGGGTAGGACATCACAACCCCCTGTCCCGCGTAGGAAGGATCGGTCAGAATCTCCTGATAGCCGGTCATGGAGGTGTTGAACACCATCTCACACACCCGCTCTCCGGAGGCCCCAATGGATTTGCCGTGAAACACAGCACCATTGGCCAAAATCAACGTTGCCTTCAACGAACTCCCACCTTTCCATAAAAAAACCGTCCCGCAGCGCCTCCTGTTCGGAACACAGGAGCGGTCCAGGGCGGCCATGCGCTGTACAAAACAACACAAAACTTTGTTTTATCTTATCGTAAAATTACGGAAAAGGCAAGGCACACTTTTGTTTTTTTTCGCCCGTGCTCAAAAAAAGTGGTTTTTGACAAGGATGCCGGATATCCGTCCCCGATTGGGGGCAAAATGATCAACATCACAAAGCCAGATTCAGGAGATGATTCCATGTTTGTCGTGCTGCTTCGCACCGTCATACTCTATCTGTTTATCATTGCCGGAATCCGACTGCTGGGCAAGCGCCAGGTGGGTGAGCTGGAGCCGTCTGAGCTGACCCTGGCCCTGATCATCGCGGATCTGGCCTCCGTCCCCATGCAGGACAACGGAATCCCGCTTCTCTCCGGCCTGATCCCCATCGTGGTGCTGCTGGCTCTGGCCACCATCCTATCCGTGCTGTCGGCCAAATCCATCCGCTTCCGCGCCCTTCTCTGCGGCCGGCCCAGTGTGGTGATCGAAGACGGCATTGTGCTGGAATCCGAATTGCGGCGCAACCGGCTGACCATTGACGAACTGATGGAGGAGCTGCGCATCCAGGGCTATACCGATTTCCACGACATCAAATATGCCATTCTGGAGACCAACGGCCAGCTGTCCGTCCTGCCCGCAGCAGATCGGAAGCCGCCCACCGCCGCCCAGCTTGGCCTGCGTCCGGAGGAGCCCGGCCTGCCGGTGGTTCTCATCAGCGACGGCCGGCTGCTGTCCCGGAACCTGAGGCAGCGGGGCTATGAGCTTCCCTGGCTGGAGCGGCAGCTGTCCGCCCACGGTCTCTCCTCTCCCAGCCAGGTCTTTCTCCTCACGGTGGACCAACTGGGCAACACCTACTGCATCGCGAAAGGAGACCCGGCATGAAGCGCTTCTGGGCCGCGGCGGCGCTTCTGCTGCTTCTGGCCGGACTGGCCGCCCTTCATGTCTCCGCCCTGGGCCGCATCACCGGACAGCTCACCGGACAGCTGGAGCAGGCCCGTCAGGAGCTGATCCAGGAGCATTGGGACCAGGCTCAGACGTTCCTGGACGCGGCCTACCGGAGCTGGGACCAGAGAGGGTTCTACCTCCACACCACCCTGCGGCACACGGAAATCGACGACATACGCGCCTCTTTCCACGAGGCATTTGCCTATCTGTCTCTCCGGGAGGACGCAGGAGAGTGCGCGGCCGTATGCGCCCGGCTGATCAACCAGCTGGAGCTTGTGCTGGAGGCGGAACTGCCGACTTTGAAAAATATCCTGTAAAAAAGCGGGGCCAGGGCCCCGCTTTTTTACAGCTCCGGCGAGTGAAACAGCTCCGGGTCCTGCCAGTCGTCCAGATCGGTCCCGGTCCTGGGGGGTGTGGACTGCGGTCCCGCCCGGACCCGTCCCGCCGCCACATCGGACAGCTTCTCATACGGCGGTCTCCGGTATTCCGGCGCCGTCTTTTCTTCCCCCGGCCTGCGCCTGCGACTCTTCTTCATGAAGTGTTCTCCCCTTTCCGCAGCACAGGCGGAGAGCTGCGCCCTCCGCCTGTGCTGATGCTTTCAGTAGCCCTTATTCATGGGATTTTTGTTCTCCGGACCGTATTCCTTCTTGGCCTCCGGACGTTTCTTGTTTTCCGGACCTTTTTTGTTTTCAGGACACTGGTTCTTTCCCTGAGCGGGATGGTTGCGATTGGTCTCCACAGTTATCACCTCACTGTCCGAAGTATGCCTCCTTTTCCCTCCCCTTATACCCCGTCGCAAAATATTTTTAAAACCCGTACACAAACCGGGAAAACCATGTTATAATTGCGTCAATAAGCCGTCTGTTCCGGCTGCGCGGCGGCAGATGCGTCTGTCTTTGTCCTGTCAGCGCCCCACCCCGCACGGCATCCGGACTCCCATACCGGCACAGAAAGGGTGACTCTTCCTTGAAATGTCCCTATTGTTCCCACCCCGAGAGCAAAGTGGTGGATTCCCGTCCCGCCGATGAGGGCAGCAGTATCCGCCGCCGCCGGGAATGTCTGGCCTGCCACAAGCGCTTTACCACCTATGAGACCATGGAAAGTCTCCCCCTGGTGGTCATCAAGCGGGACGGCAGCCGGCAGGCCTTCGACAAAGGCAAGCTGCTCAACAGCATGCTCAAGGCCTGTGAAAAGCGCTCCGTCTCCGTCTCCACCCTGGAAAAGCTGGCCGACGAGATCGAGCAGACGCTCCAGAACGAGATGGAGCGGGAGATCCCCAGCACAGAGATCGGCGAACTGGTCATGGACAAGCTGAAGGACGTGGACGAGGTCTCCTATGTCCGCTTCGCCTCCGTGTACCGGCAGTTCAAAGACATCAGCACCTTTATGGCGGAACTCAACAAGCTGCTGCAGGAAAAATAATTGACCGTGTCTCGTCCAAAACAGACATAACATCCCGCTGAAAATGGCAAGAGGGAGTCTGAGGATCAAACCTCAGGCTCCCTTCTTTTATGCCCTTTTGGGTGATATAAGAGCGGCGTTTTGAGGAAGAACAAGAAAAATCAGCATGAGACGACGGAGAAAGGAGCCTGGACGCTCATTACCAGGAATGGACATTTTGAACGGGACAAGAGGTTCCTTTTGAGTGGGACGTCATCATGGAAAGTCCAGATAAATGGATTTATCCGGAGATCTTGCAGTCGGATTACTGCGGAGTACGAGGCGTGGTAATGTAAGGTGAGGAATTCAAGATATTTGCTTCAGCCTGCAAAGAATCCGTTGATCAAAAAAGAAATTCAGGATGTGATCAGCGAATTTGTAACGGCGCCAAAAAAGGGCAAACGAATCCAGGAGGCCCTTTCTCTTGCGGACCGTCCGCATTGACTTTGTACTCCCAAAGGAGTATACTTCTTTCCGGGAGGTGGCGATATGATCCGTCAGTTATTCCATGGATCCCCCAGTATTATAGAGAAGCCTCAATATGGTTATGGTAAGGTGTATAATGATTACGGCCTGGGATTTTACTGTACCGAAAGTTTAGAGATGGCAAAAGAATGGGGCGTGGCTCAGGATCGAAACGGGTATGCCAACCGTTATGAGCTGGAATGCGAAGGCCTCAGGATTCTGGATCTCAACGGTCCCGCCTTCAATATCCTTCACTGGCTTGCTGTACTTTTGGAAAATCGCGAGTTTGATGTGCCTTCCGGACTGGCTCTGGAGGCCAAGGAATATATCCGGACCACTTTCCGTGTAGATGATCAGGCACAGGATGCTATCATTGGGTATCGCGCCGATGACAGTTATTTTTCCTTTGCCCAGGACTTTATCAACGGCACGATCACCTACCGGCAGCTCAACAATGCGATGCATCTGGGAAAGCTGAGCCAGCAATTCGTTTTGAAGAGCAAACGGGCATTTGATCGGATTCAATTCCTCGGTTATGAGGTGGCTGAGCGTGATGAGTGGTATGCAAAGAAAATGCTGCGAGACCGGTCAGCCAGACGCGAGTACTTTAGTGTTGAACGCAACAGGCGACAGCGGGTCGATCTGTATATCACACAGATTTTGGACGAGGAGATGAAGCCCGATGACGAACGCTTACGATAAAATATATCTGGAGAAGGCGCGCACAGCCCTCGGGCGAATGCTGGACTTCGCGGTCCATGACCTGAACTATAGTCTGGAGAAGTTCTACGGTCTCTTCTTGACTTCCGGTGCCGCAGACCGTTTTGGCCGTGGTGACTTCACGTTGATCGTCGGCAAGTCCGGAGTTGAGCTTGCCTATGATGTCCTGGAGCGATCCGGCATCAACAGGAAACGAATCAAACCCAATTATCCCGTTGACCGCAGCACTGAATATTGGACTGGCTGGGCATTGGCTTATTATCAGTGGGAGACAGGACTTTCATTTGAAGAAATCAATACCTATATTCCCATTCAACGTGTTTCTGCCCTCTATTTTCCTTTCCATGAGATGGACATCCGCCAGTTCTGTGATCAAATGAATGAGCTGTACCGAACCGCAAAGCCAGACACCAATCTAAAACTACGTCGGCAGAGGGTGAAGCTCACGCAGAAAGAGCTGGCCGATGCGTCCGGAGTGCCTATCCGAACGATCCAGCAATATGAACAGCGTCAGAAGGACATCAACAAGGCGCAGGCCAAATACCTTGTGATGCTGGCCAGAATTCTGTGCTGCGACATGGAAGATCTCCTTGAAAAGGTCATATAAAACAACCGCTCCCCCTCTGGTGAGGGAAGGAGCGGTTACTTTGTGGGGAGAAAAACGCCAAATTGAGCCAAAGAAAAAGCGATGTACTTCAGCTTTTAGGAAGTGGGTTACAACCGCATGTCCAGAACCGGGTAGGGTCTGCCCTGTTCATCGCGGTCCGACCGCCGGTAAACGTGAAATCCCATGTGCTCATAAAATCCCCGTGCCTGGGGATTCTGCTCATTGACCGTGACTTCCCGTATCCCGAAGTGCCCGATGCCATACGCAATGAGCTGCCTCCCCAGTCCTTTCCCCCGTTCCATAGGAGCCAGGAACAGCATCTCCAGCTTCACTCCGTCAACCCCCATAAACGCTGCGGGGCTTCCGTCCTCTCCCCACGCAACAACCAGGTGCGGGACGTCCCCGAGGGCCTGGGGAACAAAGGTCCTAATCTCTGCAATTTCCTTTTCAGACAAAAACAGATGTGTCTCCCGGACGGAACGCTCCCACACATCCACCAGCTGACAAATCAGCCGGACGCTGCGCTGCGTCACCTCTGTGATCCTGTGCTGCATCCGTGCTCGCCTTTCCTCCCTCCGTGAAAACGCCCCATCCGACCCTTTTCAGAATGCGGATACTCCCATCCTACAGGCCTGCGCAAGTTCAGCCGTAACCCCAAAACGCAGTCCGGCAGACATAACGCGCAGGAGCCGAAACCGACACCTGCGCGCCTCTGTTTGGTCAGATCTTACTTTGTCCCGAAAATACGATCCCCCGCGTCTCCCAGGCCGGGCACAATATAGGCGTGCTCATTGAGGCTCTCGTCCACCGCGGCCACGTAAATATCCACATCGGGATGATCCTTGTGCACGCAGGCAATGCCCTCCGGGGCCGCCAGGATGTTCATGAGCTTGATGTGCTTGCAGCCGTATCCCTTCAGGAAGGTGATGGCCGCGGAGGCGGAGCCGCCGGTGGCCAGCATGGG
>CALWXG010000107.1 GCA_944385435.1 uncultured Oscillospiraceae bacterium | reverse complement strand
TAATACTGAACAGGAGGACGATTTCATGGACTTTCATTTGACGAGAGAACAGGAAATGCTGCGCAAGATGTACCGCGAATTTGCGCAGAACGAGGTCAAACCCCTGGCCGCCACGGTGGACGAGGAGGAGATGTTCCCCGAGAACACCGTGAAGAAGATGGCACAGCTGGGGATGATGGGCATTTACTTCCCCAAGGAGTACGGCGGAGCGGGGGCGGACTACCTCAGCTACATCATGGCCGTGGAGGAGCTGAGCAAGGTGTGCGCCACCACCGGCGTCATCCTCTCCGCCCACACCAGTCTGTGCTGCAACCCCATCTTTGATTACGGCACCGAGGAGCAGAAGAAGTACTATCTGCCCAAGCTGTGCTCCGGGGAATGGCTGGGCGCCTTCGGTCTGACCGAGCCGGGCGCCGGCACCGACGCCCAGGGCGTGCAGACCACCGCCGTGAAGAACGAGAAGGGCGAGTGGGTGCTCAACGGCTCCAAGATCTTCATCACCAACGCCGGCTATGCCAACGTGTTCATCATCATCGCCATCACCGGTACCGTGGAGAAGCGGGGCCGCAAGCAGAAGGAGCTGTCCGCCTTCATCGTGGAGCGCACCGACCCCGGTTTCTCCGTGGGCAAGCACGAGAAGAAGATGGGCATCCGCGGCTCCTCCACCTGCGAGCTGATTATGGAGGACTGCGTCATCCCCGGCGACCGGATGCTGGGCAAGCAGGGCAAGGGCTTCAACTCCGCCATGGCCACCCTGGACGGCGGCCGTATCGGCATCGCCGCTCAGGCCCTGGGCATCGCCGAGGGGGCCATTGAGGAGACCGTGGCCTACACCAAGGAGCGCGTCCAGTTCGGCAAGCGCATCTCCCAGTTCCAGAACACCCAGTTCGAGCTGGCCGACATGGCCGCCCACACCCAGGCCGCCCAGTACCTGGTATACGCCGCGGCCATGAAGAAGCAGAACCACGAGAACTTCGGCGTGGACGCCGCCATGGCCAAGCTGGTGGCCTCCGAGACCGCCAGCGACGTGACCCGCCGGGCGGTGCAGCTCTTCGGCGGCTACGGCTTTACCCGGGACTACCCGGTGGAGCGCATGATGCGGGACGCCAAGATCACCGAGATCTACGAGGGCACCAGTGAGGTCCAGCGCATGGTCATCTCCGGCGCCCTGTTGAAATAAGAAGGAGGAGTGAGCATTATGAAGATCATTGTCTGTGTGAAGCAGGTGCCCGACACCTCCGGCAAGGTGGCCGTGAAGGCGGACGGCACCATGGACCGTGCCGCCATGGCCACCATTTCCAACCCCGACGACATGAACGCCCTGGAGGCCGCCCTCCAGATCAAGGACCAGAATCCCGAGGTGAAGGTCATCGTGGTGTCCATGGGTCCCGCCCCCACCGAGTCCATGCTCCGGGAGTGCCTGGCCATGGGCGCGGACGAGGCGGTGCTCATCTCTGCCCGGGAGTTCGGCGGCGCCGACACCTATGCCACCTCCTCCACCCTCACCGCGGCCATCCGCAAGATCGGCCTGGAGGACGGGGATATCGTGTTCTGCGGCCGGCAGGCCATCGACGGCGACACCGCCCAGGTGGGTCCCCAGATCGCCGAGAAGCTGAACATCCCCCAGGTCACCTATGTCACCGCCATCGACTATGCCGACGGCCAGCTCACCGTGCGCCGGGAGCTGGAGGACGGCTACATGACCATCAAGGTGCACACCCCCTGCCTGCTCACCTGCATCAAGGAGCTGAACACCCCCCGGTACATGAGCGTCAGCGGCATCATGGAGTGCTATGCCAAGCCCTACACCGTGTGGGACTTCAACGCCCTGTCCGACGATCCCACCATCACCGTGGAGCAGGTGGGCCTGAAGGGCTCTCCCACCCAGGTGTACAAGTCCTTCTCTCCCCCGGTGAAGGGCGCCGGCACCATGCTGGAGGGTGCCGACAAGGCCACCTGCGAACAGCTGGTGTCCATGCTGGCGGACAAGCATATTATTTGAGGAAGGGAGTGCTGAAACATGGCTTTCAATAGTAAAGATACTGCCGCCTTCAAGGGCGTTTGGGTATTCTGCGAGCAGCGGGACGGCGTCATTCTGGGCACCGGCTACCAGCTGCTCAGCGAGGGCCGCAAGCTGGCCGACGACCTGGGAGTGGAGCTGTGCGGCGTGCTCCTGGGGGACAACATCAACGAGACCTACGCCAAGGCCCTGGGGGGCTACGGCGCGGACCGGGTGTACGTGTGTGAGCACCCCCTGCTGAAGGACTACACCACCGACGGCTACACCAAGGTCATCTGCGACCTGGTGGAGGACAAGAAGCCCGAGGTGTTCCTCATCGGGGCCACCAACATCGGCCGGGACCTGGGCCCCCGTGTGGCCGCCCGGCTGCACACCGGCCTCACCGCCGACTGCACCCACCTGGATGTGGACGTGGAGAAGTACAAGGCCTTCCTGAAGACCACCTCCACCATCGACGTGGACAACACCAAATTTGAGGACACCAAGAACCTGAAGATGACCCGTCCCGCCTTCGGCGGCCATCTGATGGCCACCATCGTGTGCCCCCTGTACCGGCCCCAGATGTCCACCGTGCGCCCCGGCGTGATGCAGACCGCCCCCTACAACGAGGAGACGGCGGCCAAGACCGTGCTGGAGCGGGTGGACGTGAAGCTGGACGCCTCCGATATCCACGTGGACGTGGTGGAGATCAAGAAGTCCGCCAAGAAGCTGGTGGACCTGGTGGGCGCCGACGTAGTGGTGAGCGTGGGCCGTGGCATCAGCTCCGACCCCAAGCGGGGTATTGAGATCGCCGAGGAGCTGGCCAACGTGCTGGGCGGCGTGGTAGGCGCCTCCCGCGCGGTGGTGGACGCGGGCCTCATCGCCGCCGACCACCAGGTGGGCCAGACCGGCAAGACCGTCCATGCCAAGATCTATGTGGCCCTGGGCATCTCCGGCGCCATCCAGCACCTGGCGGGCATGCAGGACAGCGAGTGCATCATCGCCGTGAACAAGAACGGCTCCGCCCCCATCTTTGACGTGGCCACCTACGGCATCACCGGCGACCTGTTCAAGGTGGGCCCCATGCTCACCGAGGCCATCGCCAAGTACAAGGCCAGCAAGGTCTGAGCAGACAGAAGAATATACGCATAAACGCGCCGCTGCGGGGATCAAACCCCGCGGCGGCGCTGTCATATTGGGCTCCAAATAATTCTGTCGGAAAACGCGCCTTCCAAGAACTTGTGGAAGGAAAAAACAGGGGAATTCTATATCTTGTGTTCCCGTCGTCACATGTCGGAATTTGCGAAAAGAAACTGTTGCATTGATCACTTTTTTGCACCATACTATAGCCGAAAGAGGGATAAGGAGGTGAAAAGTGAACCATGCGGGAGCTGTTCTTGAAAACGCTGAATCTGACGGATTCGTCGGGAAGACCCCACAGCTATGACTATTACATCACCATCGACGAGATGAATGTGGGGACCTATGCCTGTGAGAGCTACGGGGTCCGGATCACCCGGCAGGATCATGGAGAGTCAGCGGCGGTGCATAATATTACATGCAGCATCGCACGGATTGATGAACTGTGTGAACTGATTGTGCGCAACACAGTGACGCCGCTGACTCTTCAGGACGTGGTCAGCGACTGGCTTTGAGATTTCCCATGGAGACGGGGGAGATGAAACTCCCCGGTCAGGCAGCGGCTCCGGAGCGCGGTGTTCCGGAGCTGCTGTTTTTTCGGATCAGGGGAGAGGGGAAAGGGAGAGCAGTTCCGCAGCCAGGGCATCCGCAGTCTGATAGACGCCGTCGAAGTCCACGTGGGGGTTATACAGGGCCTCCAGCTCGTCGTGGGCGGTTTTGGCCAGGGCCAGGGCGTACACGGCCTCTTCCTCCAGGGCGGCGGCAATCCGGAGAGTGAAACGCAGCTTGGGGCGGCTGAGCTGGGCAGGCTCGGTTCCGTTGACGGCGTCCAGGCGCAGACGGCGGTAAGACCGGTGCGGCCAGGGGTGTTCGGGAGATGCTGTGACAAAGGCCAGGGACAGGCCGGGAAAAATCAGGTGAGCCAGCCGGTCCGGGGCCATGGGATCCGGACAGGCCACCGCATCATGGCCGGCGGCCAAGGCGGCGGTGAGCAGGGGAGAGAGCAGATGGTGAGCCAGGCCGCAGCGGTCCTGCAGCTCGTAAATCCGGTCGGCCTGAGCGGAGACGGTGTCCCAGAGCGTGATGTGGCCCTGGTGCGTGACTGCACCCAGGAATCGCTGGGACAGCTGTCCGCTGCCGCCGCTGTCCCGTTTCAGCTCCCGGCCGATGATGCCTTTGGCCCGTTTGGCCAGCTTCTGTTGAACGGAGGGGAGGGATGCGGCCTCAAAGAGATCCTGGCGCAGGGCCCTCGCCGCATTCAGGCAGCGGTACACCCGCTTGTAGTGCCCCTGATAAGCTTTGGCCGCGGCGAGCAGTTCCCCCTTGCGCGGATGCAGTTCGTCCCGCCGGTAGAACTGGCTGAGATCCACATAGCGGTCCACCGCCCCGGGACATCTGGCTTCCACCACATGGGGGGCGGTGCCGTCCACGATGGCCGCACCCAGAGCGGGGAGAATCACGGCGTCCAGGGAGTCCGGATCCCCGGAGCAGGGGATCTCTTCGGTATCCAGACCGGCGGCCCGGGCGTGGCGGGCCACCCGCTTCATCAGGGAGGACTTGCCGCATCCGGCTCCGCCTTTGAGTATGTACAGGGCCTGCATCCGCTCCGGATGGGACAGCTCGTGGTAGAGGGAATGGAAACCTGACGGCGTGTTGCCGCCCAGGAAATACCGCACATTGGACATGGGATGGCCTCCTCATGGTTGGATTACAACCCAGCTTATGCTTCCCCGGTCTGGCGGGTGACCCGGATCAAAAAAGTTCTAGACAATGGAACCTTTCCGGTTTTCCTGGTATCTTATATATGTCGGGACAATGGAAGAGGGGGATGGAGATGGGACTGACCAGAGAACAATTTATCCAGGCAGTGACGGAACACAGCCGAGCCATGTTCCGGGCGGCCCGGAGCATTTTGGACTGCGATGCCGATGGGGAGGATGCGGTAGGCCAGGCGGTCCTGCTAGCCTGGCAGAACCGGGGCAGGCTCCGGGACCTGACAGCGGCAAGGGCGTGGCTGGTGAAGATCGCCGTCAACTGCGCCCGGCGGATAAGGCAGAAGAACGGCCGGATGCTCTGTTTCAACGATCCGGAGCAGATGACCGGGAGCGGGGAGGACCGGCAGTACCACGAGCTGTGGGAGGCGGTGCTCTCTCTGCCGCCGGAGAGCCGGGCGGTGGTGGTGCTGTTCTACTACGAGGACCTGACGGTGGAGCAGATCGCCAAGACCTTGAAAATCCCCCAGGGTACGGTGAAGTCCCGACTGAGCCGGGCCCGGGAGAAATTGCGGACAATGCTGTGCGAGGAGGCGGAATAAGCATGACCAACTTTGATGAACGGCTGAGGACCATGGCCCACAGGGAGGACACCCAGGTGCCGGTGGGCTTTGACGGGCGGTTGGCGGAGAAGATGGCAGCCCTGCCCGGGGAAAGACGCCGCCTGTCCCGGAGCGGGAAGATCATCCTCATCGCTGCCTGCCTGTGTATTGTGGCGGTGGGAACGGCCTTTGCCTCCGGCGTGGTGCAGAATATCTGGAATTATGTGGATCAGAGTCTCCCGGCCTACCGGGACTTGCCCAGCGACCGGCTGGAAGCCCTGGCACAAGAGGGGACCCGGACCGGAGGGCTGGAGTCCGGCTATTATCTCAAAGAGATCGGCAACTGGACTCAGTGCAAGGAATACCTGGCGTTCCGGGACAATCCCTGGTTAGAGGGAGACGCCTTTCAATTTGAACGGGGTCAGGCTCATGTGGTATACAGTCTGGCGAAAGCGGATGGCTCTCTGATCAGCGCGGGGATTAGCGCGTGGGGGACGCTGAACGGATATCCCTTCCAGTTCTCTGCCGACGTGTACTACGATGACGGTTGGATGCGCCTGGGCTATGCCAGTATCGGGGAGACGGAACCCACCTATTCCAATTTCACCATGGACTGGGGCGGGGAGGCGGTGCTGTTCCTTCGCAAGGACAGCGTGAGCGCCGAATTCGAGGCGGGGGGTATGGTGTACGACCTGCGCCTGGATGGCCCCAGAGACGAGGTGGAGCCTCTGTTGAGAGAGATTCTGAACGATTTTCAGGCAGAGTGAGGCGGGGCAGCCAGAACGGAAACCAGAGAAATCCCCGATGTCCTGCGGGGAAACCCCCTTGCAATCCCAGCACTTTTTCGATATAATACCTGAGATTGAAACCACGCGGCTCCGCCGCCCATCAGATAAGGAAGTGTTTGGATTGAAGTACGAGTTTGCCAGCATTGAGCCCAAGTGGCAGAAGCGCTGGGAAGAGGCCAAGGTGTACGCGGCCCAAAACGAGAGCGAAAAACCGAAATTCTACGGCCTGGTGGAGTTCCCCTATCCCTCCGGCCAGGGCCTGCATGTGGGCCACCCCCGGCCCTATACCGCCATGGACATCGTCACCCGGAAAAAGCGCATGGACGGGTACAACGTCCTGTTCCCCATCGGGTTTGACGCCTTCGGCCTGCCCACGGAGAACTACGCCATCAAGAACCACGTCCACCCCGCCAAGGTCACCCATGACAACATCCAGAACTTCACCAAGCAGCTGAAGATGCTGGGATTTGGCTTCGACTGGGACCGGGTCATCGACACCACCGACCCCAGCTATTACAAATGGACCCAGTGGATCTTCCTCCAGCTCTACAAGCACGGCCTGGCCTACAAGGCCACCATGCCGGTGAACTGGTGTACCTCCTGCAAGTGCGTGCTGGCCAACGA
>CALWXG010000106.1 GCA_944385435.1 uncultured Oscillospiraceae bacterium | reverse complement strand
TGAACAACGACTATGTGTTCCCGAACGTGTTCATGAGCAGTGATGATACCAAGCGCCTGTCTGACCTGACTGCGGATATCACAAAGTGCATCAATACCGCAAAGGCGGATTGGGTTATGAACGGCTTTACTGATGCGGACTGGGATCAGCTGCAGGCGGATCTGGATGCCTACGGACTGGAGGAATACCTGTCCATCTTCCAGAAGTACCTCGACGCTTACTACGCTTGATTATTCCAACTCCCTGCCCCCTTACCGGGGGCAGGGAGTGAAAACTGTATTCTGTTTTTTGACGGCAATCCCCTGTTTCAGCAGATTTCCGTCAAAGCACAGAATGTGACTACCGATTCTGTGCATTTGTTGTCCGAAAGGAGCACCCTGTATGACCAGTAAAAAATTGCAGCGCGCCCGGGATTTTGAGAAAAAATACAGTCCCTATGTTGCCGAGGAACTGCCGAAATTCCATGTGACCGGCGGCATCGGCTGGATCAACGATCCCAACGGCTTTGCGCCCTACAAGGGCGAATACCATCTGTTTTACCAGTACTACCCCTACGATACCAAGTGGGGTCCTATGCATTGGGGACATGTCAAAACCAAGGACTTTGTCCGCTGGGAACGTCTGCCGGTGGCGTTGGCACCGGATATGGACTATGACAAAGATGGATGCTTCTCCGGCGGAGCAGTGGAGATGCCCGATGGACGGCACCTGCTGATGTACACCGGCGTTCGCAATGTCCGGCGGAAGAACGGCAAAATCGACAGCTTCCAGACCCAGTGCATTGCCATCGGAGACGGCGAAAATTACCAAAAGTACGAAGGAAACCCGGTTATCCGCAGCGAGGAAATTCCCGAGGGCGGCAGCACCACGGATTTCCGGGACCCGAAAATTTGGCGGGAGGACGGAATGTACTATGCGGTGGTAGGAAACCGTACCCCGGACGGCAGTGGCACCATTCTGCTGTTCCGCAGCGAGGACGCCATCCACTGGGAATTTGTGAACAAGCTGGCCTCCTGCCACAACCAGTACGGCAAGATGTGGGAATGCCCGGATTTCTTCCCTCTGGATGGGAAGCACGTTCTGCTGACCAGCCCTCAGGAGATGACTGCCATTGGTCTGGAATTCCATCCAGGCAATGCCAACGTGTGCATCATCGGCACCTTTGACCGGGAGTGCAGCCATCTTATGCGGGAGAATGTGCAGGCCATTGACTACGGTCTGGACTTCTATGCCCCTCAGACACTGGAAACCTTTGACGGCCGCCGGGTGATGATCGGCTGGATGCAGAACTGGGAAACCGTCAATAGCCGTTTGCAGCACCAGCGATTCATGGGACAGATGACCATCCCCCGGGAGTTGTTCATCCGCAATGGCAGGCTGTGCCAGCTCCCGGTGCGGGAGATTGAAAACTACCGCAGTATCAAGATCGCCTATCAGAATGTGATGATGACCGGCGAAATCTCCCTGCAGGGCATCAACGGAAGATTCATTGACATGACCGTGACCATTCGTCCGGGCAACGAAGCCTCCATGTACCGTTGGTTCAAGATTAACGTGGCACGGGATGGAGAACACTTTACCTCCCTGCGCTTCAAGCCCTCTACCAACATCATCCGCATCGACCGCACCCAGAGCGGTCTACCCTGTGACATTGTAAACGTCCGGGAGTTTCCGGTGTTTGGCGGAAACGGAGAGCTGAAGTTACGGTTGATTATGGATCGTTACAGCCTTGAGGTCTTTGTCAACGACGGCGAGCAGGCAGCATCCACTGTCATTTATACCCCGCTGGAGGCGAAATCTATCAGCTTCTCCTGTGATGGAACTGTGCTGATGGATGTGGAAAAATACGATCTGGAGGTATAAACCATGGCAGAAAAATTTGATGTTGTCGCTCTGGGCGAGCTTTTGATTGACTTTACGGAAAACGGCGTCAGCAATCAGGGCAACGGTCTGTTTGAAGCCTGTCCCGGCGGTGCGCCCTGTAATGTGCTGGCTATGCTCCGGAAGACCGGCAAGTCCTGCGCTTTTGTCGGTAAGGTGGGGGACGATATGTTTGGCAAGCTCCTGCGGGATACTATCGAGGAGGCCGGCATCAATGCGGACAATCTGATCATGGACGCGTATATCCCCACAACTTTAGCTTTCGTCAAGACCTTTGCGAACGGCGATCGGGACTTCTCCTTCTACCGCAAACCCGGCGCGGATATGATGCTGACTGCGGAGGAACTGCCCCCGGAGATCATCGAAAACGCAAAGATTTTCCATTTCGGCACCCTGTCCATGACCCATCCTGGCATTCGGGCAGCGACAGTCAAGGCCATCGAACTGGCAAAACAAGGGAGCGCTCTGATTTCCTTTGACCCCAATCTCCGTCCTCCCCTGTGGGACGATCTGGAAGAAGCCAGGAAGCAGATCGCATGGGGACTGGGAAAATGCGATATCCTGAAAATTGCCGACAATGAGCTGTTGTTCATGACCGGCGAGAAAGATTTCGTTAAGGGCGCAGCCATCCTGCATGCTCAGTATCCCAACATCAAAGTGCTGAACGTAACTGCCGGTGCAGACGGAAGTTACAGTTTCTACGGAGAGGACGAACCCGTGTTTGTGCCTTCCTTTCAACTGGGCGGCACCATTGAAACTACCGGTGCAGGCGATACCTTCTGTGCAAGCGTATTGAACTTCATTCTGGAAAACGGTATTGCCTGCCTAACGCCCCACGATCGGAAAGACATGCTCCGTTTTGCCAATGCGGCAGCCTATATTGTCACCACCAGGAAGGGCGCTATCCGTTCCATGCCAGAGCGCAGCGAAGTGGAAACCCTGCTGGCAGCAAATTGAGAAACTCTCAATACATTTCATTTTCATTAAGGCTGAAGGCAGCTACTCCACATAATAGCTGCCGGAAGCTAAAATAAAGGAGGATAAACCCGTCTGACTCACGGTGCGGCAGTGTGGAGACCTGTCGTAATGCTCCCGGAATTTTGCTTTCCGGGTTTGCGAGAACGCATGCGAAAGTTAGGTTCGTTTAGAGTCGAAAGAAAATGGCAAGTTTGACCCTGAAGAACGTAAAGAAGATCTACCCCTTCAACGGCGACGACGCAAAGAAGAAAAAGAATAAGGGCGAGCCCGAGAAGAAGACCAACCTGCAGATCACGGACAAGGGTGTCGTGGCTGTGCAGGAGTTCAATCTCGAGATCGCGGACAAGGAATTCATCGTCCTGGTCGGTCCTTCTGGCTGTGGTAAGTCCACCACTCTGCGTATGATCGCCGGTCTGGAAGAAATCTCCGAGGGCGAGCTGTACATCGGCGACCGTCTGGTCAACGACGTGGCCCCCAAGGACCGTGATATCGCCATGGTCTTCCAGAACTACGCTCTGTACCCCCACATGACCGTCTATGAGAACATGGCCTTCGCTCTGAAGCTGCGCCATACTCCCAAGGACGAGATCGACAAGAAGGTCAAGGAAGCCGCTGAGATCCTGGACATCACCCAGTACCTGGGCCGTAAGCCCAAGGCTCTGTCCGGCGGTCAGCGTCAGCGTGTTGCCATCGGTCGTGCTATCGTTCGTGCTCCTCAGGTCATGCTGATGGATGAGCCCCTGTCCAACCTGGACGCAAAGCTGCGTAACCAGATGCGTGCTGAGATCATCAAGCTGCGCGAGAAGACCCAGACCACCTTTATTTATGTTACCCACGACCAGACCGAGGCTATGACTCTGGGCGACCGGATCGTCATCATGAAGGACGGCTTCATCCAGCAGATCGGCACGCCTCAGGAGGTCTTCAATCATCCTTACAATCTGTTCGTCGCTACCTTCATCGGCACGCCTCAGATGAACATGTTCGACAATGCCAAGCTGATCAAGGTCGACGGCAAGTACGCCGTCCAGCTGGACAAGATCACTGTCACCCTGTCCGAGGAGAAGCAGGCTGCCCTGGCCAAGAACAATGTTGCCGAGCAGGATGTGGTCCTGGGCGTCCGTCCCGAGCACATTGAGCTGGGTGCCGGCATCGAGGGCAAGGTCGATGTGTCTGAAATGATGGGCTCCTCTGTCCACCTGCACGTCACCTCCATGGGCCGCGATGTGGTTCTGGTGGTCTCCACCATGAACATGACCGGCGCGGAAGTCGCCGCTCTGTCCAATGGCTCCACCGTCAACTTCACCTTCCCCGGCCATGTCTGCCACCTGTTCAACAAGGAGACCGGCATCAACCTGGAAGCTTGATTTTGAAAAATAAAAAAGGGTCGGATCATCCGGCCCTTTTTCCAAAGAGAGAGGAAGGCAGTTGCCATGGAGAATTCTGTTTTTACTGCTCGTCTGGATAATTGCTATGATGAACTGAAATGGCTCTATTGTGAGCTTTACCATAATGATATGGAAGCATTTGATTACTTTGTTCAGATGCTGGAGACACAGTGGAATGCTCGGAAGGATGCCCTGCGGGCTATCGATGAAAAACGCCTGGCAGAGCCGGATTGGTATCGCTCCAACAAACTGCTTGGTATGATGATGTACCCAGCCAACTTCGGTGGAACGTTAAAGGGTGTGCAGGAGAAGCTATCCTATCTTACTGAGTGCGGCATCAACTATCTGCACCTGATGCCTTTGTTGGATTCCCCCAAAGGCAAGTCTGACGGCGGCTATGCCGTATCCGATTTTCGGAAGGTTCGACCCGATCTCGGCACTATGGAAGATCTCGCCGAACTGGCAGATGCCTGCCATGAAAAAGGTATGGTGCTGTGCCTGGACTTTGTGTTGAACCACACCAGCGAGGAACACGCCTGGGCAAAGGCTGCCCGAGCCGGTGATCCGGTGGCCAGAAGCCGTTATTTTTTCTATGATAATTGGGATATTCCAAATGAATTTGAAAAGACTGTGCCTCAGGTTTTTCCCACCACGGCTCCTGGCAACTTCACCAAACTGGAGGATGGTCAGATTGTTATGACCTCCTTCTATCCCTTCCAGTGGGATTTAAACTATTCCAACCCAATGGTGTTCAACGATATGGTGGAAAACATGCTTTTCCTTGCTAATCAGGGTATGGATGTGATCCGGCTGGATGCTGTGCCCTACATCTGGAAGGAGCTGGGCACCGACTGTCGGAACCTGCCCAAGGTACACACGCTGGTTCGCATGATGCATTTGGCTGTCCAGATCGTCTGTCCCGGTGTCCTGCTGCTGGGTGAGGTAGTCATGGAACCCAAGAAGGTGGCACCCTACTTTGGCACTGTGGAAAAACCTGAGTGCGATATGCTCTATAACGTTACCACTATGTGCACCACCTGGCACACCGTTGCCACGAGGGATGCAAGGCTGCTGAAACGGCAGATGGAGCAAGTCTGTGCACTTCCCAAAACCTGTCTGTTCCAGAACTATCTGCGATGTCACGATGACATCGGCTGGGGTCTGGATTATCCCTGGCTGGAACAGTTCGGCATCACGGAAGTCGCTCACAAAAAATACCTGAACGACTGGTTCACAGGAAAGCTCCCCGGCAGCTGGTCAAAAGGCGAATTGTATAACGATGATCCTAGGCTGGGGGATGCCCGCCTCTGTGGAACCACAGCATCTCTGACAGGTCTGGAAAAAGCGGCAGAAACAGAAGATAATGCGCTTATGGATCAATCCATGCTTTGTTTTTGGATGCTCCACGCCTGGATGTTCAGCCAGAGCGGCATCCCGGTTCTGTATAGCGGGGATGAGGTTGCCCAGTTTAACGACAATGACTACAAAGCTGACCCAGATAAAATGGATGACAGCCGCTATCTGCATCGAGGTAATTTCGACTGGGAGAAAGCGGCGCTACGGACGGATATTTCTACAGTACAGGGAAAAGCATTTTCTTTCCTGCGCAAGCTGGAAACTATCCGCGCAGAACACCCTGCCTTCCGCTCAGACGCCAAAGTGACAGTTCTGGATATCGGCTGTGACTCCGTCCTGGGCATTTCCCGGAAGTACAATGGTGAAGAATTACTGCTGCTGTTTAATTTCTCAGAAAAGCCGGTCACCTGTAATTTGGGTGAAGGACAAGTCTTGAATCTGATATTTGGAGGCGCAGAAGATTTGAGTAATATTGACTTGACCGGATATGGTTTCCGATGGCTGGCGTGCTAAGAAGCTGATGTGATCGCATCTCCCTACGCCGGAACGCATGTGAGTGTTCCGATAAATACAGCGCCGCAGCGGTGCGTGACGCACGAATTTCTCATGGGCTACCATGCGTGCGGCTTTCAAAATCCCCAGGACTTCATCTTCTTATCGGATGATATCCTGGGGTTTTTTGCGTTTTGAAGTGCGTGTCCACAAATACACTTTCCTGTTTGTGGGTACTCATTTCAAAACGGGCTGGGATTCCAAAGGGACGGCAGTTCCTTTGGCTCTGGGTCATCCAATAGGGGCGAGGAGCGCCCTGTTGGCTGGGGATTCCAAAGGGGACAGCGTTCCCTTGGCGGGAGGCATCCAATGGAGGGCAGCGCCCTTAAGTGGCAGGAAGAATCCAATGAAACCGGCGGTTTCGTGGCACACGATCTTGTTTGCAAGGTCTAGTGTGTTATACCTTTGGCGACCGTGGGTGGCTGAAAGGGGTTGTTCGGGGCAGGAACAAGCACTTTCAGCCAGCCACAGAACAGGCGGGTTCTGCGTCCTCCCGGACGAGAAACCCAGGAGTTTGCTTTAGCAGAATCCGCCTGTTCGGGTGTAGGTGGTGTTGCGAAATGGAGAGGAAAAGCGCAGCGGAGCCTTGGAATGGAGCAACATCACCGGGGGAGCCAAAGGGATATGTATTGAAAAAGCCCCCATACCAGGATGGGTACTTTCTCAAAAAAACTATGCCAGGTTCCCACGTGGTGTAGAAGGAGTGGAATA
>CALWXG010000105.1 GCA_944385435.1 uncultured Oscillospiraceae bacterium | reverse complement strand
AGCGAGATCGTTTGTTCCTTACTCGTTTGGGCGTTCTGAAGGAATAGGTTTTTAGTGACTATAATACGGATTTTAGGGTATGAACAGGGAGGGTAGGATGTTGATGATAGAGTCAGGATGTCTGGACAAACTTTCTTTCTGCCAAAGGTTTTCCAACGAGGAACGCAATGAACTTGGGAACATTCTGCTGAAAAATGCTTTTTGGAAGGAATTGAAGCCAAATGAATCGCTGACACAGTTAGGTGAGCCGGTTAACTATGTTTATGTTGTAGACAAGGGAATGCTGCGCAACGTGAATTATACGCCTGACGGGGAAGAAATCTCCTTTTACTATTTTACAGAAGGGGATATGATCAATCTGCTTCATGCAATCAGCGGGAAAGAAAGTTTTGCACAGCTTCTGTGCATGAAGGAAAGCAAACTGTGCTGCATTCCGGTAGAGGATCTTCTGAGTGCACTGCGTATACTCCCGAATTTCTGCTATGAAGTGTTGCGTTTTGTGGCGGGGAAGGCGTTGACACAGGTCCAGCTGACCGTGATCTCCCGAAGGAAGAAAACCAGAGACAGAATTGCGTCTTTTTTGTTCCTACATTACAACGACACCAAGGAGGATGTTTACAGCATGTCCATGACTATTGGTCTGTTGGCAAAAACGTTGAATCTGACGCGATCAGCACTGAGCAAGGAATTGCATCAGTTGGAGAGTGAAGGGGCAATTTCAATTCAAAAAGACAAGATCCTGCTCACTGACATCAATATATTAGAGGATGAGCTGTTTTTTTGAATGCAGAACTGTAGCATACCTCAAGATTGTGTTCATAATGACGGCGTGAATCAAACGATGTGATAGAATAGAAAACGAACATCATATTTGGGAGGGTTATAATGAACGTAGTAAAAAAGCCTTTGCACGTGGGCATCAGCGTGCAGAACATGGAGGAATCTCTGAAATGGTATGAGGAGAATCTGGGCTTTACTCTGGCGGCGGACGATGGGTTTGTCCCTCCGTTGGGAGCCAGGATCTGCTTTATCCAGAACGGGGAGTTCCAGTTGGAGCTGTTTGAGTACCAGCAGCCGAAGCCTCTTCCTGAGGACCGGTGGTTGCCCAACAGTGACCTTCAGACCATTGGCACCAAGCATGTGGCATTTGAAGTGGAGAGCATGGCGGAAATGAAAGAGCGGCTGGTGAAGAACGGGGTGGACATTGCCCATGAGGTGGAGATGAACGGAAACAAGGTGATGTTTATCCGGGATTGCAGCGGTGTGCTCATTGAGCTGATTGAAAATTGCTGATCGGGAGGACAAGAAGATGGCAGTGATGAACAAGACACTGATTTTCCACCACATCAACGAGATTGACAACATTCCGGCTATGGAACGCTGGTTTGTGCAATGCCATTGCCCTCAGGTGATGGCTCAGGAGCCCTGGCTGACCCGGTATGTGATGTTTCGGGTGATGCCCCCGGCGGAGGGAATGAAAGATCTGGCGTTTTTCAATTACCGGGTTCATGAGAACCTGGGGCTGTCGGTGGAGGGACGGCGCAGTCTGAGGGGACTGCTGGGCATGACGCCGGAGCCAGTGGAAAACGCCATGACGGTGGCCATTGCCAATGTGCCTGCTGAACCCACGGAGGACTTTTTCGGCCAGACCATGAACCACGCCGACGGAGCTTTTATCCGGTTTGTGTATATGATGTCCTATCCCAAGGGCGTGAGCAGGGAAGAGGGGGAAGAGTGGTTCCTGAACACGTTTGCGCCGGAGGCCTGCAAGCTGCCCGGCCTGCTGCGCTTTTTCTCCCACAAGGCCTATGACAAGCAGTATCCGCCCATTCCGCTGCCCGAGGGCACCGGAACGCCGGAGTTTGTGGATGTGGGAGAGGACAATATCTTCTTCCACCGCTGGGACCGGGTGTGCGAGCTGTGGTTCCGGAACAACTCTGCATGGACCAATGCGTTCGTGAAAAACCCGCCGGCCTGGACCGTGCCCGTCTGGGCGACCAGGAATACCTTCCCATTTGTGGAACCTGGAAAGGACTTTGTATGTACCAGCCTGCTGGAGCGGCCAGACCAGAACATGCTCAAGCATTATGACGGCTGTATTTTCTGAGCTCTGAGAATGGTGAGTGCAAAATAAAAAACAAAATTCCCTCGGAACGTGTTTATAAAGACAGCTGAATTAGACAAAAGCTGATAGATTATAGCTACCGTGGCCCGGTATAACACACAAAAGCGAGGGAAGAGCAAAATGAATGAAACATTGTCTAATTCCTACTCTCAGAGTCCAAAGCTGACACGGAAGGTCAAAACCGGTTGGATTGTGGCGGTGGCGCTGTTTCTAATCATCATGGTAATTCCTGCGTCTGGGTTGTTTACCGCTCAGATCAAACTGAGCATTGCGATCACAGCTGCCGTGATGTGCGGATTTGCTTTTGAAATCCTGCCGAATGTGGTACTGGGCATTATGCTCCTGACCGCCTATATTGTTCTTGGTTTGGCGCCAGCTGGTACTGCGCTGTCCGGCTTTACCAATGAGAATGTTTGGGCCACAGCCTCCGCTATGCTATTGGTGGGCTGTATGGATCAGACCCGGGTGCTGAAGAAGGCTTGCTACGGATGCATGAAGAAGCTGGGCGGCAGTTACCGTGCAATCGTCATTGCTATGACCATTGTATCAATTCCTTTGGGGGCTGTTATTGGCGGAGCAAATCTCACCGGACCTATGATCATTCTGGCCTATGCCCTTTGTGTAGCCCTTGGAGTGGAACCGGGCAGCAATGAGGCTGCGCTGGTGATGATCTCTTCTTATGTGGCAGCCAACGGTCCGTGCAGCTACTTTTTCAGTTCGCTGCAGGCCATGGGAGTCTCCGCTGTGCAGACAACGGTGCCTGATATGGCCCCCATTACCTTTACGGACTTCTTCTATCACAACTGGCCCATGATTATTTTTGGTTTCCTGAGCATTGCCGTCTGTATTCTTGTATTCCCCTTGGGGAAAAAGCATCAGACCAGCCAGGAAAAACACGAACAGAAAGCCGTGGCAAACCAGTATCTCACCCAGCAGCTGAACAGCTTGGGCAGGATGCAGACCAAAGATTACGTAATGGTGGGGATTTTGCTGCTGGTTTTCGTCGGCCTGCTCACAATGAACTTTACCCACCTGAGCATCGCCTGGATTCTGATGCTGGGGGCCATAGTATGCTTCCTGCCGTTTATTAAGATCGGCAATGAGGCAGCTGTGAAAACCATCAAATGGCCCGTATTCATCTTTATGGGGGCTACCATGGGCATCGGTGCAGTATTCTCTGCTGTGGGAGTAAATCAGTTCCTGGGCAGTTTGATTGCCCCGCTGCTGGTCAATGCGGGAGAGACCTTGTGCATGTTTTTTGTATGGCTGTTTGCCTGTGTGGCAAACTTCTTCCTGACTCCGCTGGCCTCGATCAACACACTGCTGCCTGCTGTAGTGGAAATTACCCATGAGCTCGGCATTCCGGAGCTTCCTGTACTCTATACCTTCCTGCAGGGCGCGACCAACACCTGTGTGTTGCCCTATGAAATTGCTATGCCGCTGTTCATGTTTTCCTACGGCATGTGCAGCCTGAAGCAATTTGTGAAAGCCATGGGGCTTATCACAGTTTTGAACGGAATTTTTGTCGTTGCGGTTATGGTACCCTATTGGAATTTGATCGGCTTGCTGTGACAGAGGGAGGCGATACAGCGTGAAAAAGAAACCAAATATTATTCTGATGTTTGTAGACGACCTGGGAATCGGTGATGTTTCATGTTACAATGAGCACTCCAGGATACAGACGGAACATGTGGATCGCCTGGCTGCGGAAGGGTTGAAATTTAATGACGCTCACGCCACCAGCGCCCTGTGCACTCCGTCCCGGTATGGCCTGCTGACAGGCCGGTACAACTGGCGTTCCTGTTTGAAGAAACTGGTCTATGTGGCATCTGAAGACAATATGATTGAAGAAGGCCGCTTGACGCTGGCATCTATGCTGAAGTGCCAGGGATATCAGACTGCGTGTATTGGCAAATGGCACCTGGGTATGCAGTGGGTTCATACGGGAGACGGACCATATGATGTAGATTACAGCAAACCTTATCAAATGGGACCGAATGAGTTCGGCTTTGATTATTTCTTTGGACTGATGGCTTCGCTTAGTCAGCCTCCCTATGTATATCTGGAAAATGATCATGCAATTGCTGTGCCTGACACCGTGAGTGGGGTAAAGCCGGATATGCTGTTCAACTGCAAATACAATCAGACCTGGCTGCCTGGTCCCACAGTTAGTGGTTTTGATGTCAGGGATGTTGTGCCTACATGCCAGAAAAAAGCGTTGGAGCAGATTGACCGGTTTACTCAGTCAGATGAACCGTTTTTCCTGTACTACCCGACTCCTGCTGTTCACGTTCCGTTGTTGCCTAGTGAGGAGTTTGAAGGAAAATCCGGAATCGGTCCTTACGGTGATTTTGTGCTCCAAACCGATGCCATGGTCGGTGAACTCCTGGACAAACTGAAGGAGAAGGGGATTGAAGATGATACGCTGTTCATCTTTGCCAGTGACAACGGTTGCGGTGCGAATGTGGATTACCCAGCTCTAATTGCACAAGGACATAATCCGAGTTATATTTATCGTGGATGCAAAGGAGATATCTGGGAGGGGGGACATCGGATTCCCTACATCGTGAGATTCCCGGGTGTTGTTCCGCAGGGCATTGAATCTGCACAAATGGTCTCTCTCGGTGACATCATGGCGACGTTGAGCGAATACTTCGGATTGACACTTCCTGACGATGCAGGCGAAGATTCCATCTCCCACCTTTGTCTTTGGAAAGGTGAGGACAAGCAGGTGAGGGAAGACATCGTCATGTCCTCGCTTAACGGATCGCTGTCACTGCGGGAGGGCCCCTGGAAATTGGAACTTTGTCCTGGCTCAGGTGGGCCGACCGACGCGATGAACAAGACGGATCTAACTGCGCTACCCAGATTCCAGCTCTATCGTATGGATGCAGATGTTGGAGAGCGCTATAACCTGTATGAAAGTCAGCCGGAAATTGCGGAACGGCTGCGCAAAAAAATGATTCAATATATTGAAGACGGGCGTTCCACTCCCGGTGCCAAGCAGTGTAATTACGGCGGTGATAATTGCTGGGAAGAGGTAGCTTGGTGGATTCAGGGAAAAGAAGTTCGGATTGACTTAAAACTTTAAATCCTGAACAACAGACTTGAAATACAACTGAGAAAAGTGACCTGCTCTGACAATGTGTCTGTCGGGGCGGGTCACTTTTTTACAATTTAGACATAAATGTGGCTCCGGAAATGCCCCCGGACGGCTGCAAAAAGATCTTCTGATTCTGGTTGCCTTTTTCTTCATCGCACTGTATGATATAGTCGTGTGTGTCACGAATGAAAATGCAAAATTTAATGATGATACCAGATGGAGAAAGCGCCCAATGAACAAAACAAATCAGCCGCCCCAGGCCATTCAGGTCCGGGGGGCCAAGGTACACAATTTGAAACAGGTGGACGTGGACATTCCCCTGAACCGGATCGTGGGCATTGCCGGGGTGTCCGGCTCGGGCAAGTCCTCCCTGGCCCTGGGCGTGCTATACGCCGAGGGGTCGAGGCGGTATCTGGAGTCCCTGTCCACCTACACCAGGCGGCGGATGACCCAGGCCTCCCGGGCGGACGTGGACGAGGTGCGCTATGTCCCCGCCGCCCTGGCCCTTCACCAGCGCCCAGGGGTGCCGGGGATCCGCAGCACCTTCGGCACGGGGACGGAACTGCTCAACTCTCTGCGCCTGATGTATTCCCGGCTGGCCAGCCACCGCTGTCCCAACGGGCACTATGTGCAGCCCTCCCTGGCGGTGGCTGCGGGGCAGGAACTGGTGTGCCCGGTGTGCGGGGAACACTTCTATGCCCCCAGCGCGGAGGAGCTGGCCTTCAACAGCCAGGGCGCCTGCCGCACCTGCTCGGGCACGGGGGTGGTGCGCACGGTGGACCGCTCCACCCTGGTGCCGGACGACTCCCTGTCCATCGACGAGGGGGCGGTGGCCCCCTGGAAGAGCCTCATGTGGTCGCTGATGACCGACATCTGCCGGGCCATGGGGGTGCGCACCGACGTGCCCTTCCGAGACCTCACCGACGAGGAGAAGCACATCGTCTACGACGGCCCGCCCGTGAAGAAGCACATTCTCTACCACGCCAAGAACTCCAACGATGTGGCGGAACTGGACTTCACCTATTTCTCCGCCGTCCACACCGTGGAGAACGCCCTGTCCAAGGTGAAGGACGAGAAGGGCATGAAGCGGGTGGAGCGGTTTTTGAAGGAGGACGTCTGCCCGGACTGCGGCGGCACCCGGCTCAGTGAGGCCGCCCGGGCGCCCCGGCTGCGGGGCATCGCCCTGGACGAGGCCTGCGCCATGACCCTGAAGGACCTCGCCGCCTGGGTGGACGGGGTGCCGGACGCCCTGCCGCCGGAGATGCGGCCCATGGCAAAGAGTATCTGCGAGGCCTTCCAGACCGCCGCCCGGCGGCTGATGGACCTGGGGCTGGGGTACCTCACCCTGGACCGGGCGGCGTCCACCCTGTCCACCGGGGAGCGGCAGCGGATGCAGCTGGCCCGGGCGGTGCGCAACCGCACCACCGGGGTGCTCTATGTGCTGGACGAGCCCTCCATCGGCCTGCACCCGGCCAACCTGGCGGGGCTGACGGCGGTGATGGACGACCTGGTGGCCGACGGCAACTCGGTGCTGCTGGTGGACCACGACGTCCAGGTGCTCTCCCACGCCGGACACATCGTGGAGATGGGTCCCGGCGCAGGGGCGGATGGGGGAAGGGTTATCGCCCAGGGCACGGTGGAGGAGCTGGCGGCGGACCCCGCCTCCCGCATCGGACCCTTCCTGGGGCCGGGCGCCCCAGGGCCCGGACGGCCCCGCTGCCCCTGGGGGGAGCTGTTCGATCTGGGGACCATCCACCTGTCCACCGGGGCCATCCACACGGTACGCCCCCTGGAGGTGGACATCCCCAAGGGCAGGCTCACGGTGGTCACCGGGGTGTCCGGCTCCGGCAAGACCACCCTCATTCTGGAGAGCCTGGTGCCCGCTCTGGCCGCCGCGGTGGAGGGGAGAAAGCTGCCCGACCACGTGGCGGCGGTGGATGCCCCGGGCGTCCGGCGGGTGAAGCTCATCGACGCCACCCCCATCGGCATCAACGTGCGCTCCACCGTGGCCACCTACGCCAACGTCCACGA
>CALWXG010000104.1 GCA_944385435.1 uncultured Oscillospiraceae bacterium | reverse complement strand
GAGGCCATGGCACTGGCCCATGTGGACTACGCCCGCTATTCCATTTATGAGATTGTGCGAGCCTTTCTCCTGAATATGCTCCGGTCCGCTCCGGGGATTTCCGCCTCAGAGTGAGCGGAGGCCGAAACCCATCCGAAAGAGGGGGGCGCAGCCGCGCGCCCCTCTTGCCATATCCAGCCGAATGCCAGGAGAAGGACATCCCATAGGGATGTCCCCGCAACAGTGTAAAAACAGAGGCCGCGCCAACCGGCGCGGCCTCTGTTTTGCTGTTGGGAAGACGGATTGCCTATCTTCCGGGAGAAACCCTCCTCAGCGGGGGTTCTTAATGGCGGCCTGGGCGGCAGCCAGCATAACGAGGAAATGGCGCCGCAGCTGGGACGATGCTTATTTAAGCAGCCTGGGATAATCCGTCGTTCCGTTTACTACCCGGTAGATGTATACTGTGTCCCCGTTCACCCGATAAACTGCGACATACGTGTTTGTCAATACCAGCTTCCGGTAATTCTCTGCCGCCAGCAGAGGATCCGGATGGATCTGGCCGATCAGCGGGAAGTCCCGGAGCCGCAGAATTGTCTGTCGGATGGTTTGGTAAATGCCACGGGCGGACTGAACTCCCACCTGGGTGATGTGGAACTTGGCAATCTCCTTGGTGTCTTGCTCCGCCGGGGTGAGGTAGACCAGCTTATACCTTTTCGTAGGCATGGAACAACTCCTCCACCTCGGCGTCCAGTTCCTCCTGCGTATACACCGGGTCGCCCCTCAGACGGCTCATCTCCGCCTCGTAGATCTTGTCCCGGTGGCGGTACATCTTCTCACGCTCCTCAAAGGCGGCCATGCTCATAAACACGCCATCGTCCTCCCCCTTATTGGTGATGAAGATGGGCTCCCCGGAGACCTTTGCCAATTCGGAGATTGCAGGATAGTCATTCCGAAGTGCGGAAGATGGTCTGATTTTCATGATAGCACACCCCTTATATATCATGTCTTTGATAATATTATAGCAAAGTCTGCGCAATATGCAACAGTAAAATTGGCAGCAGCAATGATGGCCCTCTAGATGCCAAAAAAGATTAGGCGAAGATGTAGGTCCCCTTGTACAGGGGGCTGTACAAGGGGACATGTTCAGATGCTGACAATAACCGTCTTGTCCTGCCACTTTTTCCCGAAAAACTTCAGGCCGATGGAGTGACAGTATTCCTTCGCTTCCTCTTTGGTAATGGTGAAAGTGAGAACCGCCTTGGGGTCAGTTGTATATCTGCTGAGAACCGGGTTTATCTCGGGCTTTGCACCAGCCGCCTCTCTCTGCTTTTCCCGGTATAGCTGCAAGGCGATCTCGCTGGGAGACAAGCGGCGGCGTTCACCCGCTCGGTCGAGGGTGAGATCCAGCGTCCAGTTGAAGGTATTGTCATTCACCACAACCACCTGAAGAATCAATTCCTCGATCAGCTCGTCCGCGATCCGAGGCCCGGAGAAATCCACCCAACGATTGAGGGTGGCCCGTATCGCCTCCAGATCCAACCCAGCGCCCGGAACTGTGGTCACGGTGCCTAGATCATCCAGTCGGAGCTGGAGCGTCTCCAGCTCTTTTTGCAGATGCTGGTTGTCGTGCAGGAACTCCTCCCGTGAAATATCCCCAAGGGCACGCATTTCCCGCAGGCCCTCCTGCTTCTTTACCAAACGGTCCCGCTGCTTTTGAAGGGCGTCCAGAACGGAGCATGTCTCCTGACAGTCCTGTACAGCACACTCCTGGAGCATCTGGCAGGCCAGCAAAACGGCCTCTTTCTGCTCTTTCCAGACCGCCTTGAATACATGCAGAGCCATCAAGTCGATGTGCCAGGAGGGGATGCTCTTGGTACAGCAGATTTTCTCTGTGTCCAGTCCATGGGCCTCCAGATATTTTCTGCTGACATCCCGCTTCTGACGGTAGCACTCATACCCATATGTCTTGCTCCCGTCCGCGTTTTTATGCCACAGGAACCTCCGGAAGGAGGATCCGCAGTTGCACCGCAGCTTATCGCACCAGACCGACCGGGGCTCTTTGCGGCCAAACTTTTTTAGCGTCCCATCGGGCCCACGCTGTCTTGAACTCCTCCTGGCCCGGAGTTCCGCACAGCGATCCCATAGTTCCTCGGATACAATGGGCACAAAGTCCCCCTTGACATATGTAAAATCGTCGTCCCGGTGGTTGACACGCTTTTGCGTGAGATAACCATCGCTGTGGGATTTGTTATAGCCGATGTATCCCTTGTAGGTGGCATTGCGAAGGATTCTTCCGATCCGATCCGCAGTCCACACCACCTCGCCGTGGGCATTCTTGCAGCCGAGGCGAACCAGCTCCGCACAGATACGCCGGTATCCCCATCCGTCCGCATACAATGCAAAGATCTTCTGAACGGTATATGCCTGTTCCGGGTTGATCACGTAGGTGCCTCCTACCCGATCATATCCCAGGATATTCCCGGTTCCATAGAGGACACCTCTCTCACGGCTGATCTGCTGGCCAGCCAGAACCCGCTCCGAGATTTTCCTGCTTTCCTCCTGGGCCAAGGTTGCCATGAGCGTCAGGCGGAGCTCGCCGTCGCCATCCATCGTCCAGATATTGTCCTGGATGAAATAGACCTCTACACCAATCCGGCTCAGCTCACGGGTGACGGTCAGCGTGTCTACAGTGTTTCTGGCAAAACGGCATACCTCCCGTGTCACGATCAGGTCGAATTTCCCTCCATGGGCATCCCCAATCATCCGCATGAACTCGGGCCGCTTCTTGGCCGCCGTGCCGGTGATCCCCTCATCATAGTACCGCTCGACGATCAGCCACTCGGGGTGCTGATGGGCAACGCCCTCGTACCAAGCCTGCTGGTTTTCAAAGGCGGAGAGCTGCGCCTCGTGCTCCGTGGAAACTCGGCCATAGATCGCCACCCGGCGTACGCTTGCATCCTGGACGTTGCCCATCTCTTCACCTCCTTAGCAACCGTTTGACTGTTCCGCTCAGGCGTACTTTGTCAGCACATTTTGGTAGGTCTGGCGGTTCAGTAGCCCCTGCGCGTAGAGAGCTGTAATCAGTTTGATGGCTAGGTCTTTGGCTGCGATAGCGTCATATTCCATGGCTTATCCCTCCGCATGTCCCAAGTCCAATAGCTTACGTATCGTGACCATCTTGTTCAGCCGAAAATGAGTCGGCAGAGGGCATCCTGCCGGGGCCACCGTATTGAGGTGGTCCCAGAGGAAGTCTTCGGCCTCCCCAAAATCCGAGAACTTTTTGATATAAACATGTCCACGCAGGTACACCTTGCAGAACAAGGCCCGCTCGTAGTCGTCAGTGATAATACCGCCGTTGTTGCCAATAACTGCGTAAAACTTATCCTTCAGCATATGAATCATCTCCTTTGGGTTACTTTCAGAATGGAAGCTGGCCGGGCCGGTGTGTGGGAACCCGGCCAGCTCACTTATCATGTAGTCACGACATCTGCTCCAGGATGAGCCCGCAGATGGTGACTATTTGGTTCAGTTCCAGGCGCTCAGGCAGCAGACAGCCCCGAGGGACAATCCCGGAGAGGTGGTCGAGGAGGAATCCCTCTGCTGCCTCGAAGTCACTGAACTCCCAGATGACGTCCCAGCCATCCATGAGTTCCGCGAACAGGATCGCGTTCTTATAGTGCGCGGTGATGACGCCGCCGGTCTCATCAGCAACCACGTAGTACTTGCCCATACTGCTTCCTTCCTGTGCGGTTAGCACGGTACGGGTCCACGGAGTCCGACCCCGGCATAGCCATTCAAGTTTCTCCTCCCACAACGGACCCGCTTAGGTGTTACCTGGCCAGCACAAAAGCTGTTGAACTGCCGGGAGAAAGCGGTGGTGTCTTCGATAGGTGGGACGTTGTGGGCAATGCGGAAGGCATTGTATGCCGCTTGGAGATCTGCGGTGAAGGTGTAGTGCTCTGGCTGGAACACACATTGCTCCCGTACGAAGGTCTCCATCAGCTCGCTCTCCTTCACATAGCCCGTCATTCCGCATACCCCTTGGACGGGGGTGAACTGATAGTTACGTTGCTTCAGCGCCAGATAGGCATCCAGGGCCTTCACCGCGATGGCGCACCGCTCCACCAGAAGCTTGTCCAGCAGATGCTTGTCCTGCTGATCCTTCGGGATGGAGTAGCGGAAGGGGATCGTAACCAGGCGTGCCAGAAGCGCATCGTCCAGGTCAGCGGGCATCAGGGGAAAATTGCTGCCGAACAGCAGCTTGCAGGTCGGCTTATAGGGCTCAGCCTTTCGGAACTTTTCCTCGATGGTGATGGTGTCGTCCCCCGTGAGCATCTTGATCACACCGATGGCCTCCCGGCTGATTTTGGCGCGGGGGAGATCCATGCAGATGTTGAGATACTTCCCCTTCAGGGCGCTGGTGGAGAAGCGGTCCTTAAATCGGAAGATGTCTAGGTAGGCCAAGGCTTCCGTGTTGAAGAAGCTGGCGACTAGATTTCCGAACACGCTCTTGCCACTGTCGCCAACGCCCTGAAGGACAAAGAAGGCCTTTCCTGCCATATCATTGCTCAGAAGGTACCCTAGGACCTCCCAAATCAGACGCTTGACCGCTGGATCTCCACCAGACACAGTCTCCACATACCTGTCAAAGCATGGACAAGCCGTGGCATCCGGGCTATAATAAATAGACAAGTATGAAATGAAGAAGTCGGTCGGCTGAATAGGTAGGAGCTCATGCCGGCTCGGGTAATATGCTCCATTCAGGAGGAACACCCGATCGGGGTTCTCCGTGGTGCAGACGGCCTTGATTTTCGGATTTTTCTTCAGCAGGTCAATGACGCTGTCGATAATCCTCTGATTCCTGCCGGTGGCCAGGAGAGGCTCAAGGAACACGAAGAGCAGGCCTTGCAGATCCTTCTCATCCATGAGCTTGAATACTGCGCCCTCCTGTCGGTAGAAATGGCCGTCATAAACGACCAGCCGGTCGTTTGCCAGAAAAGCGCACATCAGTTCATAGCTACTGGGCTCCTCTGCACCACTTTTTGGTTTCTTCGGGCCGATTAGATTCCGGAGCGATTGCACGAAACCAGACGCAATGACGGCCGGCATAAAGGTCGGCTGGTCGGAAGATGGTTCTGCCGTGTTGACGTCGGTGCCTTGGGCCTTTTGCTTGATCTTTTCCTGCTGGGCTTGGTTGTATCGCTTCAGGATTTCGCGTTCCTCTGGGGAGGTGTTTTGGTCAGTGATCTCAGTGAAGGGCAGCCTTCCACTTGGACAGTTCCTGGCCTGCGCACCATGGATGCGGTTAAAAATGCCTTCTGCCTGCCGCCTGAGCACAGCATCCTCCGAAAAGTAATCGAGTGCTTCGCTCAAATCGAACATCTTGTCGTTATTGAAGTCCATTGACTGGCTCCTCCTTGTTTTATAATGTTGACCTGGCCAAGTCACGGTCTCATCATAGCATTGGCACCGGAGTTTATGAAGGTCGATTTTTTCGAAAAAAAGCCAACGTAGAAAACAGGAGGTCAAAATGAAAGAAGGGATTCTTTCCGTAAGAAGGCTGCAGACTCGCATAGAATTATTTGCTGATTTTGCTAGGGATGAAGCGATTAAAGAAATAGCTCTGTCAAGACGATGGACTCTTTTTCCAAACCCAGATACTTTGCAAAAAGAAGCCATTCAGGCTATGTATAACTCGTATCTCTCATACGAGCAAATGATCAGCCATTTGATATTCTGGGTCTACAAAGACTACTATATCGATACTCTTCCGCGAAAGAGCATTGGAGAATCAAATCTCTTCAGACGTGTAACAGCCGGTCATATAGAAGATCCAGAGACCCTTCGAAGAAAGTTTGATCGAGCAATGAAGGCGATGATTACACGTGTTCAAACAGATTCCGAGCGTTTGGGGACTAGCGCCGAATATATTGACCTCGTGGCTACAAAAGACAAGATGCCAGGGGATAGGTCAAAGATATATCACCTCACAGACTATGATATAAAAGCTGTTGAAAACTACTTCCAAAGTGGATTGCGTATCATACAAATTCTAGAAAATGGTGCTGTTGCTCAAAGTGCTAATGGTATCACCGGTGAAGAGATCTCCAATGCTTATAGAGAATATTTTACATATTTGCAAGGAGAAAACGACACAACGGATAGCAAAGATTGGATCTTGGCTTTGCTAAACGTATCTTCCATAGAGTCGAATCTGGGGCCATCTTTTTTATATGCAGTAGCCAAGTACATGGATGAACATGATGAAAGAGATGTTCCAGACGAGATTGATATACTGATGAAGATGGTCCCGATTGGTCCCCTTGGTACTGGTAGAGTTCAAAGCATGTTTCTCCACGATAGAAATCGTAGCATTGAGCGTTTTTTTAGGAACGTTAAGGATAATAGGGCCTCTCAGCTTGTGGAACTTCAATTTTATACTCTGTTGGAGATCCAGGCATTTGTACGTCATGTGGCGAAAAATGATCCTGAAACGAAGGAATTGCTGTCTTATATATCCCCTAACGACGCAAAAGACTACTTTAAAGAACATTATGACCTCTTTGCTGATTCTAATTTTGTTGAGTGGAAGAGCCCAGATAATTGGTCACCTTCCCTTGTCAAAAGGTATCGAAGTGTCGTTAGAAAATTCTCACAGCAAGCACAGAAAAAAGGGGCTGAGAAAGTATCTAAAGCAAAAGAAAAGAAGGGACGGTTAAAGTAAGAAAGTGTTCCGCGTTCCGAATAAATCTGCAATCCAAAATAGAATGGGCAGTTCAAAACTGCCCATTCTATTTTTTCGGCGATATTGGATTGAAGATTTATTTGGTCCGCTCCACACCAAAAATCATACTAGAAACCCGCAAACCATTGAAATCTAAGGGGGTATACTGGAACGTGGAACGCGGTACATAGAACACAGAACGCGGAACAGAGGATTTTTTATCCTTATAATCCGGAATATATAAGTAAAAAATGCGCTTATACTCTTTTGGCCGCCCGGTAGAGCGTGGCCCTCTTGATGCCTGTCAATTCTTCAATCTCCGTCATGGTGTGCTTCCCGGCCTCGTATAGCTTCAATGCTTGCTGGAGCTTGTGCTGGTCGCACCGGGGCCGTCCGCCCTTCCTGCCGCGGGCTCTGGCGGCTCGGAGGCCCTCACGGGTGCGCTCAGCAATCACATCCCGCTCAAACTGGGCCAGAGCAGACATGAGGGTGAACAGCAGCTTGCCGGTGGAGGTGCTGGTGTCGATCTGTTCCTTCATGCTCACCAGCTGTACCCCCTTCTCCCGCATCAGCTCCACCAGCTCAATCAAGTCTTTGGTGCTCC
>CALWXG010000103.1 GCA_944385435.1 uncultured Oscillospiraceae bacterium | reverse complement strand
AAGAGCAATTCCAAAAAGAAGAGCAGTTCCAACCAGAAGAAGAGCGGCAAAAAGACCAGCGCCGTACAGAATCAGGCCCCGGTCTTCGGAACGAAGGCAGCCTGAGGCGATCCGGCTTGCCTGTTTCCATCGCAACGCGCCTCCCGCTCCGCGGTAAAGTGCGCTTTCCCTTTTTCTGAGGAACCGGCTGCGCCGCAAAAGGAGGGCACCGCACGTGAACAAACAGACCATACTGATCGTGGAAGATGAGGCCGAGATCCGTGAGGGCATCCGTATTCTTCTCTCCGGAGAAAATTACTCCATCCTGGAGGCGGAAAACGGCACCGCAGCTCTGGAGATGATGAGTGACCGGATTGACCTGGTGATTCTGGACGTGATGATGCCCGGCCTCTCCGGCCTGCGGGTGTGTGAGGAGATCCGGAAGACCTCCACCGTCCCCATCCTGTTTCTCACTGCCAAGGCCCAGGAGTCTGACAAGCTGATCGGCCTGACTGCCGGCGGGGACGACTATCTGGTCAAGCCCTTCTCCTATGCGGAGCTCATCGCCCGGGTCAAGGCATTGCTGCGCCGCTACTGCGTCTACCAGGGAAAGAGCCAGCCCGGCTCCACCTACGGAGACGGCACCATCTCCTCCTGCGGCGTCACCGTGGCTCTGGACCACAATCAGGTCTGGGTACAGGATGAGGAGAAGGATCTGACGGAACTGGAATATCAGATTCTGAAACTTCTCATCCAGCGGCCTCAGTGGATCTTTTCCGCCCAGTCCATCTACGAGAACATCTGGAATGAGCCCTACTTCCCCGCCTCCAACGGCACCATCATGGTCCACATCCGCAAACTGCGCATGAAGATTGAAGCGGACCCTCAGAATCCCGTCTACATCAAGACCGTGTGGGGCAAGGGCTACCGCTTCGGCTGGGAGGATCACTATGGCGCAAAATAAAAAGCACCACAGCATCACCACCCAATTCTTCGCCCTGCTGGTCATTCTGGGACTTGGCTGTGCGGCCCTGTTCCTGGTCATGCACACCGTGGTGGAGCGCAGGCTGGAAGATCACTTCCTCAATCCGGAAGTCCAGGACCGCGCCGCCCAGGAACGGGTCAATTCCCTCCAGGACTACGTCTCCCAGCACCAGCTGGCCGCCTCAGACTGGGAGGAACTCGCCCAGTGGATGGCGGGCCAGCCCCTCACGCTGATGGAAATCTACCGCGAGGACACCCTGATGTTCAGCTCCTACGCCTCCAACAGCGATGCGCTGTGGGACGGGGAGGTCAGCACCCCCTACTATTACGACTGGGTCTCTTACTACACGGTTCAGTTCTCCGACGGCCCGGCGGAAGTGCTCATGTACAGCAACGACACCTTCCAGTTCTCCTCCTATGCCGTCATCCTGGAGGTCGTTGTCTGCGCGGGGATATTCCTGCTGGGCTTTCTCATCGTATTCCAGCGGGCGGTGCGGTACATCCGGCAGATCAACCGGGAGGTACAGGCCATGGAAAACGGGGATCTGGACCATCCGGTCACCCTGCGGGGCAACAATGACCTGACCGGACTGGCGGAGAGCCTGGACGCCATGCGTCTGGCTCTCCGGGAGCACCAGGCCAGGGAGGCAAAGACCTATGCCGCCAATCAGGCCCTGATCACCGAGATGTCCCATGACCTGCGCACTCCCCTCACCACCCTTCTGATCTACACCGAGATCCTGCGCTATCAGAAATATCAGGATGAGGAACAGCTGCACCAGTACCTCCGGCGGATCGACGAGAAGGCCCACCAGATCAAGCAGCTGGCGGAAAACATCCTGGATTACTCCCTGGCCTCCAAATACCGCAGTGTGACGCTGGAGGCTCCTGTCCCGGCCCAGGAGATCTTTGGTCCCCTGCTGTATGAGACCACCACCTATCTGGAGCACCACGGTCGGACCTTTCATACCCAGCTCACCTACGGCACCGGACGCATCTCCATCCACCCGCCCTACATCCGCAGGATTCTGGACAACATTTCCTCCAATCTGCTGAAGTACGCCGCCCCGGACCAGCCCATTCAGATCCGCAGCGAAGAGCGGGACGGGAGATTCCTCCTGTCGTTTCAGAACGAGATCGCCCAGCCGGAACCCCAGGAGGAGAGCACCCACGTGGGGCTGATCAGCGTCCAGTCCATGATGGAGAAGATGGGCGGCAGCTGCCGGACCGATCAGGCCGGATGCACCTTTTCCATCACACTGTGCTTTCCCGTCTCGGACTCCCCCTCCCTCTCCGGCAGCCAGCCGGATTCACATATCTGACCCAACGGAAGCTCCCGGAATGTATGTACACCCCGGCCGCCTGATAACCTTCAGGCAGCCGGGGTGTTTCTCTCTTTGCTGCATCCGTTCGCCGGCTGCGTCAGTCAGGCATCGGCTCCGGAGTCAGACTCCGATTCGGATTCAGATCTGGATTCTTCCTGCGGCGCTTCCTCCGGATCGTCGTTTCCCTGCTCCCTGCCGGTTTCTCCCTCTGCTCCGGGGCCGGCAGTCCTCTTTTCGTTCCGAAAGAACCACAGTGCGGCCGCTCCTCCGCAGGCCAGCACCGCAATGACCAGGATGATCCCCATGGTAACTCCCAGCGCCCCGCCGTCCCCTTTGCCGTGGGTGACCGGCTGGGAGGCCGGCACCTGCTGACTCTCCTGGTCCGGCAGGATGGGCACCGGCTCCGTGTTCAGGACGATCTCCCCGTCCGGTGTGATGGACGCCCCCTGCTCCAGCTGGGCGTTGATCTCCGGGATGGACAATCCCGTTTTCATGTGGGCCACCAGCAGGGGATCTGAACCCACGTAGACCGTCTGCTCCGCCTCCTGTCCGGTATATCCGTTGCGGGCCGTCACGGTGTAGAGCCCCTCTCCGGTGCAGCTCTCCCTTTCTGCGCCCTGTCCCTGGAAGGCGGGATCCGTCTCCAGCCCGTCCCCGGTCTCGTTCAGAATTTCCCGGGTTATGTCCACGTCCAGGTAGCGGGTCCCGGTCAGATCCAGCCGGAACCCCTGCTCCGTGACCGCCCGGTCGGGAAGCTGCTCCCCTGTGGCCGCGTCCACCAGGGTGAGGGCGCAGTCCCCGTTGCGGACGGAGAACCGGAAAAAGATGCGGTAATGTCCCACCTCGTCAAAAAAGCGGTCCCTTGTGACCTCATAGTTCAGCGCCACCTCGTAGTCCCCCTCCTCCAGGAGCTCCACCTTGGTGTCCCCATGGAGGGAGGCGTTGGCCTCCAGAAAATTGGTGTAGACCGTGGGCTGGGACGGGCCTCCCGGTTCGTCCGTGCGCCGGAGGAGCAACGCCCCCCGGCCGAAGTCCATCCGCTCCGTCTCAAAATACCGGTCATAGCCGTCGCGGTCGCCGGTGACGGCCAGATCCCTCTGCCCGTTGAGCCGGTCAATGTCCTGTTCCAGACGGAACCAGAGGGTGAGCTTGTCCCCGGTGTTTTTGAGCAAGACCGGATTCCCATCCTCGTCGGTCCCAGTGTCCGTACACCCGCTCACAAAGAACTGCCCCAGGTCCCAGCCGTAGTGCATGTCATCCAGACCGATCTCCGCACTGCCGGAATAGCCCTCCGGCTGCTCCGCCTTGGTCACGGACCCCAGCTCACAGGTCTGATCCGACGGCACCAGACCCTCGGACGGTTCCGCCCCGGTCTCCGTATAGGCGTAGAACTCATAGACTTCCGCCGCTTTTTTGTAGTCGTACCGGTCCATGTTGAAGAAGAAGAACCGGTTCTCCTCCGTCCGGATTCCCAGCTCATAGGCCACAATCAAGCGGTAATAACAGCCGTTGATCAGATCCAGCTGGGTCGCGGTATAGAGGGGCTGAGACCGGACGGGGGTATCCCGGAAGGCGTCGGTGATGGCCTGCACGGTCACCCAGTTGGTCCGGTCCTTGGAGGTCTGGATGACTATCGCCCCTTTGCCGATGGAGGTGTCCAGCGTTATCCCATCGATGGTCCGGCTCCGGTCCTCCACCAGATGCCAGTCGTCCTCGGGGGCATTCAGCAGCGTATCGCCGTAATTGTAGTACAGCTCCAGTCCTCCGTCCGACACGCCGATGGCGGAAACGCCGTTCTTCACCTCCAGACCCGTATAGGACCCGTTGAGCGCAAAGGTGCCATAGGTGCTTCCCGCGTGGTCCAGATATTCCTCCTCAAAGGCATAGGATTCCCGCTCCTCAAACCCGTACACTTTTCCGGGCACTTCCAGCATGGTAGCGGACGCGGCCGCCGGGGTCACGCACCCCAGCGACAGGCTGAGCAAAAGCGCCGCCCCGAGGATTCCCCGGAGGACATTTCCAAAACGGCCGGCAGACAGCCTCATGACCGTCACTCCCTTCTGTATGTCTTGTCAGGCCGGCTTCAGCGGCCACCGGATTTCACAAAACTGTGGTCTCCATCATACCACATGTTCCGCCGCCGCTCAATCGTTAAATTTCCTCTGCCCGGACAGGCCCCGCAGCCGTTCGTGCGCAAACGGCCCGCACCGGCGGGATTCTTCCTCTCTCCCAGCCGATGCAGGCCGTTTTCTATTGCCATCCCCTACAGCATGAACCCGAATTCCACCCCGGCGGCGGTGTTCCGGGCAAAGCACTTGCCTCCGTGAAGCTCTATGATCTGCCTGGCGATGGCCAGCCCCAGGCCGGTCCCTCCGCTGGATCTGGCCTCGTCCCCCCGGTAGAAGGTGTCCCACACCTTGTCCAGAGCCTCCTGGGACAGGGGCTGGCACTCGTTGGCCATGTGGAAGACGGTCTTGCCTACCCCCTGGCTGGTCCAAACCTGGATCTGGCCGCCGGGCGTGGTGTATTTGATGGCATTGGTGGCAAAGTTCTCAATCACCTGGGCCATGCGCCCCTCATCGGCGGAGATCACGCACTCATCCGGGAACTCCAGGCGCACCTGAAGCCCCTTCCCTTCCGCCGCCCGCTGGAGCTTGCCAAAGATCTCCCGGGTCAGCTTTTCCAGGGAAAACTCGCTGCGGCTGAGCTTCACCCGCCCCGCCTCCAGCCGGGACAGGTCCAGCATCTCCAGCACCATGCCGTCCATCCGCTCCGTCTCGGACAGAATGGTGTCCAGGTATTTGTCCCGCTTGTCCTCGGCGATGTGCTCCTTGAGCCCCTCGGCGTAGCTGTGTACCACCGCCAGGGGTGTCTTCAGCTCGTGGGCGATGTTGGACACCATCTGCCGCCGGTTCTCCTCGGCGCTTTTGGCGTACGCCAGGGCGGCGCCCAGCCGGGCGGCCTCGTCATGATCCTTTTGGGCCCGCTGCTGGAACTGCCGGTACCCGTTCACCAGCCGGTCGGTTTCCGCCCAGGTGGTGTCGTACCCCAGCAGCGGAGGCTGTCCATCGGCCATGCGCCAGCCCACCTCCCGCAGGGGGTCGATGAGCCTGCGCTTCAGGGTGCGCCGCAGCAGCAGGAAGGCAGCCAGGGCCACGGCAAAGGTGACCAGATAGGTGTTGCGGAGAAACTCCATGGCGATGAGCAGCGGGCTGCCCCGCAGGGCAAAGAGGGCCTGCACCACGGGCTGTCCATCCTCCGGTTCTTCATAGGCGGCCGCCCGGCGAAACAGCACCGTGTCCAGCAGACTGTACCGGGAAGCGCTGTAGTCGGAGTACTCCGCCAGCTGCTCCCTCCGGCCTTTCAGCAGGGTGAGCAGGCTGTGGTACCGCTCCCCATGCCAGGTCAGCGGGCCGCCGGGGTCGTAGAACTCCACTTTGGGATTGACGGCATAGAGGGTCACCAGCTCCCCCTCCGGCGGCTGGAGCTCCCCGGTCACGTCACAGATCTCCTGCCAGCGGATGCGCCCCTGGGCGTCCAACGCTCCCAGAGGGGTGCTCTGCGTCTCTCCAAGACCACCCTCCGCCTGGAGCATCTGCCGGGCAAAGGTGAAGTCATCCTCCACCCCGTAGCTGCCGCTGCCCGTCATCAGATCGGAGTCAGAGGCGCCGGAGATGCGCACCGGCTCAAAGCGGCTGCCGTCGAACCAGCCCTCCAGCCGCAGGATGTTGCAGAAGCCTCCCCCGAGGATGGAAAACTCCCCAAACAGCTCGCTGTACTGCCCCCGGATGGTATCGTATCGGCTATCCTCCCCGTCGCTGAGGTCCAGCCAGGTATAGCCGCTGGCCTGGGCGGGCTGCTGCGCCTCCCACACCTCCGGCGTCACGTAGCGGAAGAACACAAAGTCCCCGCTGGCCTGGACCACGTTTCCAATCTCATTCCAGTACACCACCCCGGTCTGGAGGGGCACCTCCACATCCCGGTAGGGGCTGACGGCGCCGGTGGAATGGTAAAACTCGGTGAAATAATCCCCCACCTCCACATGGGTGCTGCTGATGGCGGACAGGGCCAGGTAGTCCAGCTCCCCAGGCAAGCCATCCTCACCGGCGGCCTGGACCAGCGCCTCCTCCTCATCCCAAAAGCGGGCCGGGAGCTGATCCGCCGCATCGTCCATGGCCAGCAGCACGCTCTGGGCAGTCCCCAGGGTGAGGGCGGCCATCCCCAGCAGCCACAGGACCAGGGTAAAAAGTCCCAATCTGATGGACAGCGCGGCCAGGGCGCCCCGCTTCTTCCGCTCCTTCCCTTCCGTTCTCTCCTGTTTCATGGGTCACACCTCCAGTTTATACCCGGATTTGATCACCGTCTTGATGCACCTGGCCTGCTCTCCCAGCTTCTCCCGCAGGCGCTTGATGTGGGTGTCCACCGCCCGGGACTCCCCCTCGTAGTCGTAGCCCCAGCACTTCACCAGCAGCTGCTCCCGGCTCATCACCATGTTCTTGTTCTGCATCAGGCACCGCAGCAGGGCGTATTCCTTTGGTGTAAGGGCAATCTCCTTGCCCCCTGCGAACACCCGCTGGGAGGACAGCTCCAGGGCCAGTCCCCCCGCCTCCAGCCGGTCGCCCCGGAGGACGCTGCCCCGGCTGCGCTTGATGAGGGCCATGGTCTTGGCATACAGCACCGACAGGGTGAAAGGCTTGGTCACATAGTCGTCCGCCCCCAGCTCATACCCCAACAGCTTGTCCTCCTCGTCGGACAGGGCGGTGAGAAAGATGATGGGCACGTCGCTGTTCCGGCGCACCGCCCGGCACACATTCAGCCCGTTCAGCCCGGGCATCATGATGTCCAGCAGCACCGCGTCAAAAGTCTCTTCTTCCAGCAGTTCCAGCGCCCCCAGGCCGTCTTCCGCCTCCTCCGGCAGCTCCCCCTTGCTGCGGAAATAGTCGCACAGCACTTCCCGCAGCTTGGGCTCGTCCTCCACGATCAGGATCTTGCAGTTCACCGTCCACCCCTCCTTCTGTTCAGACTCTATCATACCGGTTTGTACTCTCTGTGTCAAAGGCCGCATTCTCTCAAAAAAAGTAAGCGTCAAAGCAAAAGGTAGATTGAGAAAAGAGCCTGAATGTGCGAGACTATACTCGCGGGCAGAGAGC
>CALWXG010000102.1 GCA_944385435.1 uncultured Oscillospiraceae bacterium | reverse complement strand
TCATATAAATCGACCATGCCGACCGCTTCGCTCTCGGCACAAATAGGGATGAAAGAGAGCTGACAAACGGTCGCCTTTCTTGTAAAATTAGATTGGGGAGAAAGCACACTACAACGCACGGTTGGGTGAGTCGTAGACTGCTTTCAGAGTTTAAAACAGGATATAAATCAGTGTTGGAACCACCTCTTCAAGCACAAATAAGTGGCGCTGCGAGCCCGCACACTAAGGATTGTATTAACATCCGTTAATTGCCTGGTGGTTCAGTCACTGCTTTCTCCTCGCGATTTTATGATGATAAGGAGGTTGTAGTTTGAACGTCGTATATCCAAACTGCTGTGGTGTGGACGTCCACAAATCTTTTCTGGTTGCGACCATCATTCAGACTCCGCAGGATAGCTTGCAGCCCAGCTATCAAAAGAAGCGCTTTTCCACGTTCAATTCCAGCCTGAACCACTTTGCCGACTGGCTCCACGAAAATGACTGCAGGGATGTTTGCATGGAGTCTACGGGAAAGTATTGGGTTCCCGTCTTTAACATTCTGGAGAAACGGGGCATCCGTGTCGTCATCGCCAACCCCAAATGGGTTAAAGCTGTAAAGGGCAACAAGGACGACACCAAGGACTCCAAATGGATTGGAGATTTGTTCCGGATGGGTCTGGTGAAAGGCAGCTTCATTCCAGAAAAGGACATTCGCATTCTCCGTGAATTGACCCGCTACCGTTATAAGCTCACATCTATGAGGAGCAGTGAGAAAAATCGTTTCCAGAACGCTTTTACTGTCTGCAATGTGGCGTTGGATTCCGTCGTGTCCGATATGTTTGGCAAGTCCGCAACTGCGATCACGGACTACCTCACATCCGACGAGAAGTTTGATGCCCAGCATTGCATTTCTCTCCTGCACCGTTCCCTCAAGAAGAAGGCAGACGAGATTCTCGAAGCAATTGAGGGATATGAAATCACACCCGAACAAAAAGTTCGCATTGGGATCGTCCGGGACCACCTTTACTTTATTGACACTTTGATCAAACGGGTAGATGCCTGTATCAATCACTTGGTCGAGAAATATGAAGGTTACATCGTTCTTCTTCGTACCATTCCAGGTGTCGACCGCAGCACGGCAATTTCTATTCTGTCTGAGATCGGTGTTGATATGACGCAGTTCAGTTCCTCGAAACGCCTGTGCTGTTGGGCTGGCCTCACCCCCGGCAACAATGAATCTGCTGGAAAGAAGAAATCTGTCCGTATTTCACGTGCGGGAGTCTATCTCAAACCTGCGCTGGTGCAAGCTGCCCACGCAGCCGTGAAGGACAAGGATTCTCCTTACTACGCCGTCAAATATGAGAATATCTCCAAACGCCGGGGCAAGAAACGCGCCATCATTGCCATTGCCAGGATGATTCTGACTGCTGTTTTTACCATGCTCACCAATCTGGAAGAATGGAATCCTGTTGACCTCTTCAAGATCGATATGCCGGTGCATCTGAAGGAAAAACAGCTTGCCAAGGCTGTAAAGCATGCTGTTAGGTTCCTTGAATCCCAAGGCATGACCGTCTCTGATTCTGCCTGACCTCTTCCCATTTACTTACTCTTGCCCTGAAAACTTCCTGGTTAGCAGGGCTGGTTTTCTGCGCCCTTTTCAGGTGTCCGTGACCTGGACCCACTTTCACACTAAAACCCTGGCGGCCGGATCGGGTGTTGTCCCGTTCCGCTTGGGACTGGATTGCAGCCCAGCTGAGGCCCTGCCGCTTCAGCCCCCAGCCCCAGTCTTTTATGTCATCGCTCAGCCCCTCAAAGGCAGTCCCCGTGCGCTCCTTGACGGCCTTGGCGGCATCCGCGCCGTTCTCGCGCAGGCCGCCGGCCAGGAAGATCTCGCTCTGGTTTCCGCCGGCGTCTTTGGCCGCCTGCATGGCGGCGGCCGGCAGAGGAATCCCGCCCTCGTTGTGCTGCACCTTCATCCTGGTATCCGGTCCCAGAGCGTGCGGCACGGCCGTCACCCGGGAGGACACAAACCCCCGGCTCCGGGCGGCTGCGGCCGCGGTGGCCTGCAGCACCTCTGGAGCGGGCCCTGTGGGGGCTGGGGCCGGAACCGGGACTGAGGGCGGCGTCTGCTGGGACACCGGGGGCTGGCCCCCTTTTTTCTTGGGTTTGTGTTTTCCGCCCTTGCACTGGGCCGGGGCGGAAGCGGCGGACATGGGGGCAATGACCATGGTCCCCCCGCCGAACCCGCTCTGGTCCCCCACCTGGGCGGCGAGGCCGGAGGCGACGCGCTGCCCCATTACGTCGGCTTCCCGCTCCAGGGCGGCGTTCTCCACCACGGGAAAGCCCCCGTCCACCCGGCCCTGGGCCTGCTGGACCACATGGGCCAACTCATGGCCCAGCACGTCCATACCGGCTCTCTGGTCCAGCAGAATATCCGTGCCCTGAGCCACCGCCTGGATTCCCAGCGCCTCCGGAATGCGGCCCCGGCTGATGCGGATGTTGGAGAAGTCTGCGGCAAAGCCAGGCTCAAACTTCTCCCGCAGTTGGGGCGACATGGGCTGAGGTGCGCCTGCACCGGCCTGGTGCAACAATTCACTCCGGGATGGCGCCGCATCCTGCTGTGCCGGTGAGACCCGGTCCGGTGTCCTGCGTTTGTTCGTGTAGGTATACACCTCACAGTCCCCCCTCTCCTTGGAATCTATAGACGGAATACAGTTCCGTCTCCTTTGCCGCCCGGTCTCCCAGACGCAGCAGCTTGTCGCACAGAGAAAAGGCATTGCGGTCGATGGCGGAGGCCCAGACCTGCGTCTCCGGCGGCAGCAGCTGTCTGGCCGCCCGGATGCTCCGGGCGATGAGCGCGGCCGCCGTCCAGCCGCCCCGGTACTCCGGCAGCACATACAGTCCCGCCACATGGCAGCCCTCTCCCCTGCGGTCGATCAGAAGCCAGCCGGACAGCGCGCCCCGGACCGTACAGAAGCCGGACAGCTCCCCCCAAGGCCGCTCCAGGTCCTCCACATCGGCAAATTCCGGCAGCTCCTCGGCATCCAGCAAGGCCCAGTAGGCGTCCTGCACCGCCTCCGGCGTATCCTGTGCGCTGTATACCACCATCTCTGGAGGCGGCGCGAACTGCAGATCCGGGATATCCCCCAACCGGGCGGAAAACCTTGTGGCTGCAGGTTTCGGAGCAGTAAATCCGGCCCGCTCCAGGATGCTCAGGGTCTGCCGTCCGTCTTCCAGCATCCCGGGGGAATAGACGGCCCGGACCTGCCGGGCCCCCAGGGCCCGCAGCTCTCCCAGCAGTCCCCGGAGCAGATAAGTCCCCAGGCCGCACAGCCGGGCGGCGGGATCCACAAAAATGTAGCGAAGATCATACCCGTTCCGGCGGTCTCTCTGGGCCAGGGCCGCGCCGCAGGCGGCGGTTCCGTACCCTGCGCCCACACAAACTGCCCCATCCTGGCCCAGAAGCGGGCGGAAGCTCCCAGGGATATACTGGGCGAAAGTCTTCTCCTCCGGGCCGACCCGCAAAAGCCGCAGCTGCTCCACAAAATGCGCCTCCCCCCACTCCGGCCGGAACAGAAGTCCCGGCTGCAGATCAGAACGAACAACGTACCTCATTTAGTATAGCAGGCACAAAAGGCACGGGCACAAACCTTACGAAATTGTAAAGTTTGCGCCGCGGCCGGATTTGGATTTCTGACCGTGCACAGCTGAATTCCGGACGATATCCCGATGCGGCAGTTCCGGATCTGGAGCGGTGCCGGCTTCCCGCGGCAGCGCGGATGATTCCCGTTTTTGTGCGCGATTGCGCATATAGAAACAAGGCGGCGGGAACCAGGCCGGAGTCTCTCCGACCGAGGGAAAAAGGCCGGGAGACGGACCGTCCGCGCGCGCTTACTGGGGGCATTTTCCCGGAAACAGCGAAACGCCGGCACTCAACGGCGGAAATCCCCGGGAAGTGAGGCTGGCGGCCGGAAGAACAAAGCATACGCCATGCGGCACAGCCTCCTGGGAAGAGCCAGGCATCCATCACCCATTTGGGGCATTCAAATGGGTAATGGCAGGCCAGATGCATCTATGCTATAATCAAATTATCAAATTGTCAGGCCAAATTTCAGCCTGTATTGTGCGTCCCGTTGTTTGCAGGCGGTATGAATCATCCGAAAGCAGGTCGGAAACAGATGGGAGGTTCCTCTATGGGCTGTCAATATGCGGAAAGAAAGCACAGAGCGGATCCCCTTATCCAGAAGAAAGACTCCCCTGCCACGCCATCCCTGGACGCACTGAAAGCGGGAACAGCGCAGCCCACTCAGGAACAGTTGGGCCGTCCCGTGGACCTCCCCGGGGCAATCCGGGCCAAAATGGAGGCATCTTTCGGGGCAGACCTGTCCGCCGTAAAACTCTATGAGAGCCAGACGGCAGCGGACGCCGGTGTCAATGCCGTGGCTCAGGGCAACCGCATCGTCTTCGCCCCCGGTGCGCTGGACTTCACCAGCGCCTCCGGCCAGACCCTGCTGGGGCATGAGCTCTCCCACGTAGTCTCCCAGGCCAGGGGGCAGGTTGCCGGTTCCGGCTTTCTGAATGACCATACTCTGGAGTCCCGGGCAGACCGGGAGGGCGCCATGGCCGCCGCCGGCCTGCCGGTCTACACCGGACCGGTCACCTCCGCCCTATCCTCTGCCTCGGCTGTCACCGCCGCCGGGCCCATGCAGGCGGAAAAGGGAAAATCCGACAAAAAGCGAAACAAACAGTTGGCTAAGGGGATTCAGGCCCAGGATGCGGCCGGTCAAGTGCAGAGTCTGGGAAAACTGGCCTACGGGGCCAGTCTTGGGCAGGATGTTCTCAAGCCCGGTGAGGGAGACGTGATGACCAGCCTGATGAAAAACGGCATTACCCGCGGCAATGGTTTCATGCAGGCCTATGTGCAGCAAGAAATCGAAGCCGCCCAGGCCCTTCTGGCTTCCCACCGTCAATTCGCCGCTCATCCCGAAGCAGAAGCCAGCCAGAATGCGGCCTTTCTTGCGAAACACTCCCCTTCGGGAAATGCGTTTGGCGAACTGCAGTCCCTGGCAAGCAGCGCCAATCTTCATGACGCCGTCCGGGATCCCGCCGACAGCTTTCAGAGCCGGTACAGCGCCTATATCCAGACAAACGTCGACGCCAACACGCAGCGCATGCTGCAAGAGGCTCATGCGCTCTATGCCATGCAGGAGGCGGCCTCCAGCCCCACCCTGGGCGCAGACACCCGCGAGAGCGTCCGGCGGTCCAACCGTTCGGCAGCCAAACAGGCCATTCAGAACTGGCAGCGCCCTGACCCCGCCCGCACTGCACCCACGCCCCGCAGTCCTTCCCGGCCCCTGCCCGCCTCCCTTACCGGCGAATATCAGACGCTCCAACAGAGCCAGGATCGCCAGGCACGGGCCCAGGCTTATAACACCATTTCCGGCCATATGGCTGCGCACACCACGCCGAATCAACAGCAGGTCATCACCGGCTACGTCCATGACTCCCGGCCCATCAACGAACTGCTTTACCAATCCCCTCGCGCAACCAAGGATCCTCAGGAGATCCAAGCCCTGCAAACCAAGATCGAACAGCTCTCTGCAGCGATTGAAAGCAATCCTCTGGCAGACGATCTCACCACCTACCGCGGCATCTCTGATACGTATCTCTCTCTAATGCTCCGCGATGTCGGTCTGAAGCAGGCGGTCCGCAAAGACGGCACCGTCAACCATCAGTGGATGAACCGCAACCCCAAAAAGGTGCAGAAGGCCTTGGTCGGGAGTGTCTTCACCGATCCCGGTTTCACCAGCACGTCCATAGACAGAACCGTTTCCGAAAACTGGGCCAGAAAAGTGGCACGAACCGAGGCCATGGACCGTATCCGGAAAGCATATGAGGACAATCCCATGGCTCCAGAGGCAGCGGAGGCTTCTGAACAGGTATTAACGCAGGCCCAACAGGGAGCTCTTCCCGGAGTCCATCTTCTGCAGGTCTCCATGCCCAAAGGCGCTTCCGCATCCCTGATTGACCAGTCTGCCATGGCAGGCCGGGTCGATTCCGGCCAAAAAGAGGTTTTGGCCAATCACGGTTCCAGTTACCGGATTACCGGAGTCCAAAGAGGCACCGGGCCTGACTCCTACTTCATCACGATGGAAATGCTGGCAGAGGCGCAGCGGCGCAGGGGGCACTGACGGCATAGCCGGCAGCCCTCTTTTTCAAACTGGCCGGAATGTCTTTCAGCGGCTCAGGCGCAGTCCCAATCCGCGCTATATCTGTCTGACAGTTTCCTTCCCACAATATAAAAACCACATCGGCACACCATCCATTGCAAATGGTGTACCGATGTGGTTTTTTGCTCAGTGTATCCGTCTGTCCCGGTTTTCGCTCAGTGGCAGCGCTTGCAGGGCTCATATCCATTGGCCAGCGCCGTCTCCAGCGTCACCTGGATCGGGTCGATCATGCCGCTGCACCCTGCGCTGGTATGGTATTTGGTCCCGCCCTTCGTGGGGACCCAGACCAGGTTGTCCCCGGTCTCCGGCTGGGGCACCGTGACGCCGGTGCCTCCGCCGCCCTGTGTCTCGGTTCCGTTCGTTTCTCCGGAAATCCCTCCGCCGCTGGGCTCTGGCGTTCCTGACGGAGCCGGTTGCGAAGGCTCGGCCGGCAGCGTCGTCTGGGATGGCGCAACCGGCGCCTCCGGCGTTTGGGAAGCAGGCGGTTCGGCTTCCTCCTCAAGAGGCTCCGACGACTCCGGCTCCTGGGACACCGAGGGTTCTGCGGCAGCTTCCGGGGCCCCGGTCTCCGCAGGTGATTCGCTGTCTTCCGGCTGCTGCACCGCAGTTGCTCCATAATAGGTGATCACAATTTCCGCATCTTCCGGATAACCGGTGCTGGCCAGATATTCCGCATCTCCGGCGATGGTAACTGTCTCTACAGCTCCCTCCCGCACCGGCTCTCCGTCTGCCGGGCTGGCTGCCATTTCCGTACGGATGTTGGTAAATCCCTGTGCCTCAAAGTCCGATACCACGTCCTGGTAGTCTCTCCCTAGCTGGGCGCTCCAGCCAGAAGGCGCATACAGCAACTCCTGGCCTGTTTGTCCCTCCTGCGCTTCGCAGGAGATCAGCACCAAACAGCAAATGCACGCCAAAACAACACCCAGAATTTTACTTGTCTTCATCGTACCGCCCTCTTCTACCCCGGCTCTTGTCCTGTATGCGCCAGGCTTGTCATCCATATTATAGCATGTTGTCAGAATTTTTCTATCCCTTTTTTGCTTTTTCTCCGGTTTGAACGTAGCCCACACATGCTTCCGCTTTCAAGCTCAAAACCGCCGGTTCAGTTGAGTTTTCTTGTTGTTGAACAAATTACTATCATCATTTTGTCTCTGAGCAGAACACAACCGGCCGTCACAAAGCTTTCATTTTTGGCAATCTTACCGTTTGAACTTCATACGATGTGCCACGCGATAAAATTTGTTCCTCTTCGTCCAAATACAGACATTTCCCACCGTTTCTCAATAGAAAATGGCTCATCTTCTCGAGGCGGAACTTTTCGGGGAAAAATGATAAGGAGGAACATCCGAAATGA
>CALWXG010000101.1 GCA_944385435.1 uncultured Oscillospiraceae bacterium | reverse complement strand
ATTTGTGATAGCTGGATCCTTCCTGGATTTTGAACGCCCGATAGATCTGTTCCAGCACCATCACCCTGGCCAGATGGTGGGGAAACGTCATGGGCGACATGGAGAGACGGACCCATGCCATCTCCTTGACCGAGGGATGCAGACCATAGGAACCTCCGATCACAAAGACCAGCCGCTTGCTCCCCGTCTGCGCCCAGCGGGCCATCAGATCCGCCAGCTCCGGGCTGGAGTACAGCTTTCCCTCCACACACAGCGCCACCACGCTGGATCCCGCCGGGATCTTCCCCAAAATCGCCTGAGCCTCTTTTTCCAGCGCCGCCGCAATCTCCCCCTGGCTGGGGGACTGGGGCAGCCTGCACTCCGGGATCTCCACCAGCTCCAGCTTGCAGTAGGCGCCCAGCCGCTTCACATACTCCGCAGCGGCCTCGGTGTAAAACCGCTCTTTCAGCTTCCCCACACACAGGAGACTCACATTCACCATGTCTCAGACCTCCAGCCAGCCGGAACACTCGTCCCTGGGCGCCACGCACACGGAGACATCCTTCCCGACCCGGGCTCCAATGGACTCCAGCGCCCGGTGAGCCGCCTGTCTGGCTATCTCCGGCTGGTTATTTTCCTTGGACAGATGGGCCAGAACCACCTGTCTCGCTCCCTTGTTCACCGACCAGGCCGCCAGTTTCCCGCCCATTTCGTTGGAGAGGTGCCCCTGTTCGCCCAGAATCCGCTCTTTGAGAAACGCGGGATAGGGCCCGCCCCGGAGCAGATCCGGATCATAGTTGAACTCGCCGATGAGCAATCTGGCCCCCCGGATGGCCTGGGCCGCCTGTGCCGTCACCCGTCCGGTATCGGTGCACAGAGCGGCCATCCGATGCCCGTCGCTCACCGTGTATCCCACCGGGCAGGCGCAGTCATGGCTGGTGGGGAAGGTCCCAATCACCAGATCTCCGATGGCAAACCGCTCTCCCGGATCGAACACCCGGAACCGGTCCTCCAGGCCCGCCATTCGGTAACAGATCTGCCTGGCGGTCCCCTCGGTGGTGTAGAGTTCCACCCCCAGCTGTTTGCACAGCATCGGCAGGCCGCTGATGTGGTCGCTGTGCTCATGGGTGATCAGCACGCCCGCGATCTGTTTCCCCTCCACGCCCAGATCCCGGAGCCCCCGCACAATCCTCCGGGCGGAAATCCCGGCATCCACCAGAATATGTACCTTCCCGTCGGAGATCACCGTGCAGTTCCCAGAAGAGCCGCTGGCCAGGGTGGCCACTCTCAACATAACTAATCCCCCCACGAAAAAGGGGACGGCCATGCCGCCCCCCTGTGTCATGTCTCCCGTTTTTTCGGATCCGGCCGCAGTGCCAACTCAGCCTGCGGCGCTCACCTGGCCCTCCGGGTCAGGCACTTCCACCACCCGGATGTCCGCGCCGAGGCCGGTCAGCTTTCCGATGATGTCCTCGTAGCCCCGCTCGATGTGCTTGACGTTGGAGATCTCGCTGACACCCTGGGCGGCAAGGCCCGCAATGATCATCGCCGCCCCGGCCCGCAGGTCGCAGGCCTCCATGGGCGCCCCGGTCAGCTGCCTGACCCCCTCAATGATGGCAATCTTCCCGTCCACCTGGATCTTGGCGCCCAGGCGGCGGAACTCCTCCGTATAGCGGTACCGGTTATCCCAGACCCCTTCCGTGAGCACACTGGTCCCCTCCGCCAGGCACAGAACCGCGGCAATCTGGGGCTGCATATCAGTGGGAAAGCCCGGATAGGGCATGGTCTTGATGTTGGTGCGCTGCAAAGGCCCGTGGCGGGTGACAATCAGGCTGTCCCCCTCTTCCTCCACTTTGACCCCCATTTCCACCAATTTGGCTGTGATACACTCCATATGCTTGGGAATAATATTGTTCACGCGGATCTCGCCGCCGGTGGCAGCCACCGCGGCCATATAGGTCCCCGCCTCAATCTGATCCGGGATAATGGAATACTCTCCGCCCTTCAGCCGGTCCACGCCGCGGATTTTGATCACATCCGTACCGGCGCCGGAGATCTCTGCCCCCATGGAGTTGAGAAAGTTGGCCAGATCCACAATATGGGGCTCCTTGGCCGCGTTTTCAATCACCGTCATCCCCTCGGCCAGGGTGGCGGCCAGCATCAGATTCATGGTGGCGCCCACGGTCACCACGTCCAGGTAGATCTGGGTCCCCTTCAGGCGTCCGGTTTTCGCCTTGGCGCACATGAAGCCATTTTTCACTTCCACATCGGCGCCCAGAGCGGTCAGGCCCTTGATATGCTGGTCAATCGGACGTCCGCCGAAGTCGCACCCGCCGGGCAGGGGCACCTCAGCCTGTCCGAAGCGGCCCAGCAGCGCGCCTAGCAGGTAATAGCTTGCGCGGATCTTGCGGCCCGCCTGGTAGGAAACCGGCCGGTTGCAGATGGCGGAGGCATCCACCTCCACCGTGGAGCGGTTGATGGTACGCACATTGGCGCCCAGTTCCTGGAGAATGTTCAGCATCAGCGTCACATCGCTGATCTGAGGAATATTTTCAATACGGCAGGACCCCTGTACCAGCAGCGCGGCAGGGATAATCCCCACCGCTGCGTTCTTGGCTCCACTGATCTCAACTTTCCCATAGAGGGGCTTTCCACCGTGAATCACATATTTTTTCAAAACTCGCACCTCAACTCCCGGCCAGTTGCCGGTCTAATGTCATCCGTCGGATGAGACATGACGTGTATAATATTCTCCTCCCGCCGGGCAGCGGAAAGAGCTGGAAAAACGCAGACACTGTGTTCTGCGGAACAATCGTTTGAGAAAAAGCTGGTATTTCAAGGCAAAAACGTGCAAACCGCTTTCAGCCGCTGATATTATAGCATCATGCCCATGGGAACGCAACCAGTATTTTTCTCAAACTGTACCCCTCACTCCTTGTGCAGATTCATCATCCCCATGTATTCCCGCTTTTATCCCGGTATATAATTGTGAATTTTCTGAAAACTCCCTTGCAAAAGGAGTAAATCCGTATTATAGTAAGCTTAGCACTCAATGTATCCGAGTGCTAATTCTTTGACAGGGTTCCGGAAGGCCCTGTCCGCCCTGATGTATTTTATCACATAAGAGGTGTTTTTGTTTTATGGCAAAAAAGCAATTCAAAGCGGAATCCAAGCGCCTGATGGATCTGATGATCAACTCCATCTACACCCACAAGGAGATTTTCCTGCGGGAAATCATCTCCAACGCCAGCGATGCCATTGACAAGCTGGCCTATCTCTCCCTCACGGATGACTCCATCCAGGTCAAATCCAGCGACCTGAAGATCACCGTGGTGCCGGACAAGGAGAAGCGCACCCTCACCGTGTCGGACAACGGCATCGGCATGACGGAGGAGGAACTGGAAAAGAACCTGGGCACCATTGCCCGCAGCGGCTCTCTCCAGTTCAAGCAGGAGATGGAGAAGGACAATGCCGCCGACATCATCGGCCAGTTCGGCGTGGGCTTCTACTCCGCCTTCATGGTCTCCGATCAGGTCACCGTCATCACCCGCCGCCAGGGCGAGGACTCCGCCCACTGCTGGCAGTCCGAGGGGGCCGACGGCTACACCATCACCCCCTGCCAGCGCAGCGAGGTGGGTACCGACGTGATCATGCACATCAAGGAGGATACGGAGGAGGAGCAGTACAGCCAGTATCTGGACACCGACCATCTGCGGGAACTGATCAAAAAGTACTCCGACTACATCCGTCACCCCATCCGCATGACGGTGGAGGAACACCGGATGAAGGAGAAGCCCGCCGACGCCGGTGACGACTACAAGCCCGAATGGGAGACGGTGGAAGAGGAACAGACCATCAACTCCATGGTGCCCCTGTGGCAGCGGCCCCGTTCCAAAGTGACGCAGGAGGAGTACGACCGGTTCTATGAGGACAAATTCATGGACTGGCAGGCCCCTCTGGCCACCATCACCACCTCCTCCGAGGGAACCGTCACCTTCAAGGCTCTGCTGTTCATCCCCGCCGCCACCCCCTATGACTTCTATACCCGGGAATATGAGAAGGGCCTGCAGCTGTACTCCTCCGGCGTGCTCATCATGGACAAGTGCGCCGACCTGCTGCCCGACTGCTTCCGGTTTGTGAAGGGCGTGGTGGACTCCCCCGACTTCTCGCTGAACATCTCCCGCGAGATGCTCCAGCACACCCGTCAGCTAAAGATCATCGCCACAGCTCTGGAGAAGAAGATCAAAAACGAGCTGCTCAAACTGCTGAAGGACGACCGGGAGAAGTACGAGAAGTTCTGGTCCGCCTTCGGCCGCCAGCTGAAGTACAGCGTGGTGGATCAGTACGGCGCGAAAAAAGACCTCCTGAAGGATCTGCTCCTGTTCCAGAGCTCCAGGGAAAACAAGCTGGTCACCCTGAAGGAGTACGTGGAACGCATGGCGGAAGGCCAGGAGTATATCTACTATGTCAGCGCGGAAACCGCCGACCAGGCCTCCAAACTGCCCCAGGTGGAGCGCATCGCCGACAAGGGCTATGAGATCCTGTACCTGACCGAAGAGGTGGACGAATTCGTGATCCAGGCCCTGGGCGATGTGGAGGAGAAAAAGCTCAAATCTGTATCCGATCCCGACGCTCTGCCTGAGACGGAGGAGGAAAAGGCCCAGCAGGAGCAGCAGGAGGAGCAGGCCAAGCCGGTGCTGGACTTTGTGAAGGAGACCCTGGGGGACAAGATCTTCGCCGCCCGGGTGTCCAAAATCCTGAAATCCGCCCCGGTGTGCATGACCGCCGACGGCCCCATGACGCTGGAAATGGAGAAGTATTTCAGCAAGCTGGACAACGGCATGCCCATGAAGGCCCAGCGGGTGCTGGAGCTCAACGCCCAGTCCGCCCCCTATGCCGCCCTGAAAGCCGCCCTGGACGGGGGCGACAAGGACAAGGCCGCCAAATACGTTCAGATCCTGTATCATCAGGCCCTGCTCATCGCCGGGCTGCCCATTGACGATCCCTCCGCATACACCGATCTGGTGTGCTCTCTGATGAACTGACCACTGTGTTCACTCCGGGGTCCCGGCCGCACGGCCGGGACCCCGTTTTTTCCCATCTCCCCCCTGCCGCCCGCTGTAGCCATTCCGTAACGGAAATGTATCCCTTTTGTGGGGATTCTCCCCCGTACTTTCTGGTATACTGTCGTTGTACAACGAAAACACGCCCAATACCGGAATCAGAAGGAGTGATGCCGCTGTGAAACGGATCCTTGCCTGTTTTCTCGCCCTGCTGCTGCCGCTGTCCGCCTGCGCCGGGCCTGCAGCAGTCTCCACCCCCTCCGCTCCCGCTCAAACCATCACCTTCACCCGGGAAAATTTTCCCCGGCTGGACGGCTCCACCTCCACCGCCCCCCTGGGCCGGGCCATTGCCGCAGTGCTGCTGGGGGAAACCGAGGATGAGGTGGCCGGCCTGATCCAGTTCTCCCGCACCACCCAGTCCTACCGCCAGCTTATGGCAGGGGAACGGGATCTGGTCATCGCTGCCGAGCCCAACGCCGCCGTCTTTGACGAGATGGAGGAGGCAGGCTTTGCTTTGAGCATGGAGCCCTTCGCCTACGAGGGCCTTGTGTTTGTGGTCAACGCCGGCAACCCGGTGGACTCTCTCACCCTGGAACAGATTCAGGATATCTACACCGGCCAGATCGCCAACTGGGCGGAGGTGGGCGGCCGGAACCTGCCCATCGTTCCCTTCCAGCGCAACGCCGAGTCGGGCAGCCAGGTGCTTATGGAAAAACTGGTGATGGACGGTCTGCCCCTGATGTCTCCCCCCGAGGGCAATCTGGTGAGCACTATGGGTTCCCTCATCACCGGGGTGATGAGCTATGACAACTCCGCCAATGCCATCGGCTACACGGTGTACTATTACGCCCACGACATGGAGATGGCCGAAGGGCTGAAGATCCTCCGGGTAGACGGAGTGTCCCCCTCCGCCGGAGCCATCCGTTCCGGGGAGTATCCCCTGCGCAACCCCTACTATGTGGCCATGGACGCCAGAACGCCGGAGGAGTCCATGACCTACGTCCTCTACCACTGGCTGCTGGGCGAGGAGGGACAGCGCCTGGTGGCACGGGCGGGCTACGCCTCGCTGCTGGAGGTGGAGTGAGATGACCGCTGTGCGCCGGGCCTGTATTGCCCTGGCCCTGCTGTTTCTGCTGGCGGGCTGCCAGCCGGAAGCCTCCGTCCCCTCCGGCATACCGGTCCCTGTCCCCTCCGCCACTCCGGAGGTCACAGTCCACTGGGACATGCTGGAGGAACCTGCCGCCCCCCCCTCATCCGCCGCTGGTATGAAGATTACACCGGCGATCTGATCCCCTCGGACGGGTATGGGGCGCTGGTGCCCTACATCGGCGGGGAGGGAGAAAGCGATATCAGATGGGACAACTGGGTCTATGGTCTGGCCACCCGGGATGGAGTGGTGGTCACCGACCCGGTTTTCCTGGAGGCCGCCCTGCTCAGCTGGTATGATGCGAACACCTTCCAGTCTGTTTCCTTGCCGGTCTATCAGCTGACCACAGCCGCTCAGGATGCGGACGGCGTGCCGTACACACACTTTGGCCTGGCTGGAGAGGACGGCTCCTGGTACACCGGCCTGGTCTACTCCGGCCTGGTCTGCGTCTCGGAATACGGCGCTCTTGTGCTCACGCTGGAAGGGGACATGGTGATGGTGGCCCCGGACGGGCAGGAGCGGTTCCGCTGGCCTGCCGGCCAGATCCCCCTGCCCGATTTTCACCCCACCCCCTGGATAACACGGGAGGTGCGCGGCCCCTGGATGTGCTATGTGGCCGGGTGGAACGACGACGGCAGCCCCGACAACCTCTACGTGGATCTGCGCACCGGACAGGTCCAGGCGCAGACCCCCGCCGACTACCCACCGGACCCGGTCATTGAGTCCAACGTGGGCTACTTCCCCGGAGGGCAGTTCGTGCTGGCGGGGGAGGACATCACCATCCGCATGGACACGGGCGGCACCTATACCTTTTCCGTACCCGTCAGCTCCAACTATCCCATCTTCAACGGGGAGCTCATTCTCTTCAACCGCTCCGCCGGCCGGGTCACCGTCACCAATCTGAACGGGGAAGTCCAGTTCACCCGCACGGACGGCCCCCTCTCCCTGGTCATCCAGATGAACCAGCAGTCCCCTGCCCTCTTTGCCCGGTACCCGGACACCGGAGACAGTCTGACGGTGGAGCAGATCGTGCTGGACCGGGAGGGCCGGGATCTGCTCCGATGCCAGGGATACGCCCTGCAGTATGGCGACCGGATCCTCTACGCCAGCGAAGCTTACTACCATCTCTGCGATCTGGAGGGAAACGATCTGCTGCGCATCCCCCGTCTGTCCGGCTGACCCTCCCCCTCCCATGCCAGAGTTCCGGCCCGGCGCCCGGAGCTCTGGCATCTCTGTTTTCCGCCCGTTCTCCTTCTCCCAACGCCTGCCCTGGCCATTGACACCCTGCTCAATTTTTTATTTTTATTGGCTCAATCACAAAATCTGTGGGATGGGATATTCCTGACATAGGATCTCCTGCTCATATCGAAGAGCTTCAGGAA
>CALWXG010000100.1 GCA_944385435.1 uncultured Oscillospiraceae bacterium | reverse complement strand
ACGATCTTCTTCTGGAACTTGTAGGTGAACTCCTCCAGGTACTTGTCCATGTCGGGGTACTGCTCCAGATACTTCTCATGCCAGTGGTCGATCATGGCGTTCCAGCGGGCCTCCCGGACGTTCTTGTCGTCGGTATCCATGGCGGCCTTGGCCTCGTCCATGAAATTGGCCACGATGTCGTCAAACAGCTCCTGATTGAAGTCGGCGTGCTCGTACTCGAATTTGGGCTTGCCGATCTCGGCCACGATGCCGTTGATGAAGTCCACCTGCTTGCGGATCTCCTCGTGGGCCTTCACAATGCCCTCGTACATGATTTCGTCGGGGATCTCCTGGGCGCCGGCCTCGATCATGACCACCTTCTCCCTGGTGGCGGCCACGGTGACGTCCATCTGGGAGCGGTGCTTCTGCTCCTGGTTGGGGTTCATCACCACCTGGCCGTCCACATAGCCCACTTCCATGCAGCCGATGGGGCCATTCCAGGGGATGTCGGAGTAGCTGAGGCAGGCAGACACGCCGATCATGGCTGTGACCTCGGGAGAGCAGTCGTAGTCCACGCTCATCACCGTGCAGGTGACCACCACGTCGTTGCGCAGGTCGGAGGGGAACAGGGGCCGGATGGGCCGGTCAATGAGACGGCTGGCCAGCACCGCGGGCAGAGAGGGCTGACCCTCCCGGCGCATGAAGGAGCCGGGGATGCGGCCCACCGCATACAGCTTCTCCTCAAAGTCCACGCTCAGGGGGAAGAAATCGATGCCGTCCCGGGGGCGGGGAGAGGCGGTGACCGCCACCAGAACGCTGGTCTCACCGTAGGTCACCATGGCGGAGGCGTTGGCCAGCTCCGCCATTTTGCCCACCTCGATCTTGAGGGGACGGCCAGCCACGGTGGTCTCATACACCTTGTGATTCGGAAATTGCTTGTGCTTGATGATCGTTGACATAGGGTTCGCTCCTTTACTCTTAGTTTTTTGCCGGAGCCAACACCTTTTAGCACTTGAACATAAGCCCCGCCGATTGGCAGGACCCATGTTCAACTGCTAAATAAGCGGCGGCCCCGGCGGGGATCGTCTGCGGAGAGAGGGCGGCGTGAACCTCACGCCGCCCTCTTTCGAAATTACTTTCTGATACCGAGCTTGGCGATAATGGCGCGGTAGCGCTCAATGTCCTTCTTGGCCAGGTAATCCAGCATCTTGCGGCGCTTACCGACCATCTTCAGCAGGCCGCGGCGGCTGTGGTTATCATGGGTGTGGATCTTCAGGTGCTCGGTGAGTTCCTGAATCCGGGCGGTGAGAATGGCGATCTGCACCTCGGGGGAACCGGTGTCGGTCTCGTGGGTGCGGTTGGCCTCGATCACGGCCGTCTTCTGCTCTTTGCGAATCATGGGAATGTTCCACCTTTCTGTTGATTGTCCTTCCGCTGAGTATCGGGCGGGTGGCTGCCGCGGAAACGCGGCCCTTATCCCGAAACTAAGGCAGAGGATCTGCGTTCAAAATTTCACGCTCAAGCAGTATATCACAGTATCCCCTGTTTGTAAAGAAATTTTTCCTGGATTTGTAGGGTTTTCTGTCTGTTTCCCTTCATTCTTTCACCCTTCGTGCAAAAAGAATGGCAGCGACGCGGTTTTCCCCCATCGCTGCCGTCATTTTTCCGGTTTCTCCATGCCTACACTGCCGCCAGCAGGCGCGCCATCAAAAGCGCCGCCACACCCAGCACGCTGACCGTTGCCAGCAATTCGCCCCAGAACAGCACCGGCCGCACGGGCGTCTCACGGCCGCGGGACTCCCTGCGCTGCGTGCTCGTCTCCTGCGCTTCTCCGTCCGCCGTCTCAGCCGTCCGGACGTCCCGCGCCGCCTTCCAGGCGGACAGGTCAATCACATTGTCCCCGGCGGTTCCGCCCTGTGCCCTGCCGGCCCTGCGGACACACACCAGCTGCCGGCCTGCGCCTGCCGCCTGCCGGACGCCATCGCCGGACATCACGATCTCTCTGGCTGTGATGGTGTAGTAGGTTGTCTCCATACCCGAATCCCCCTCTCCGCTAAACGGGGTCCGCCGCCAACGCCGCGTGCCGCGCTCCGGATCGAACTGTTGTTTCTTTATCCGTACTATAATACATTCGTTCTATCTTGTCAAGCGGCAGTTTCAAATTTTCCTCTGCCCGTAAAAAAACCGGCCGCCAGAACCTGGCGGCCGGTGAAGGTCAATTTGCCGTTAGAGATAGTTCAGGGGATTTACCGTGGAGCCGTTTACACGAACCTCAAAGTGGCAGTGGTATCCGGTGGCGCTGCCGGTCATGCCCGCCCGGGCAATGGCCTGACCCTGGTACACCTTGTCGCCCACGCTCACCAGCAGGGAGGAATTATGGGCGTAATAGGTCTTCATGCCGTTGTCGTGGGTGATCACCACCAGCTGGCCGTAGCTGCCCTGCCAGCCGGCATAGGTGACGGTGCCGCCGTCCGCGGCCTTGATCGTCGTGCCGTAGGGGCAGGCGATATCCAGGCCCAGATGGAAGTCATAGCCGCCGAAGATGTACCGTCCGCCGTAGTAGGAGGTGATGCTCCCCCGTACCGGCCAGATAAAGTAGCCGTTGGAGGCGGTGACGGGCTTCGGCGTGGTGCCCCGGTAAATGTAGGTGGTGGTGGGCTCCTGCAGCGTAGTGGAAGAGAGCACCGTGCGCTCCTGCTCCACTCCGTTGAGGTAGGTCACTTCCGCATTCACCTCAGCCAGGCCGTCGGTGCCCCGCTCCTTCACCGAGGTATTGCCCTCGTAGAGGTCGGCGGTGTCAATGTACTCCACCGGGCTTGCGATGGCCTCTTCATAGGTCTCATTGGTCACGGTCTTCACAGACAGATAGGGCACCGCCTGCTGGATCACCAGTTCCTGGTCCACAAACAGCCGGTTGGCGTCGATGTCCGGGTTCAGCTCCTTCAGGGCCGCCGGGGTCATATCCAGGGAATAGGCGATGGCGTTGAAGGTATCGCCTTTTTCAATGGTGTAGGTGGCCTCTTCCACCTCATATCCGGTGAGCAGGGTGCGCAGCGTCTCCACGCCGAACTCCGTATTGGCCGGCACCTGGACCGGATAGATCTCCACATTCTCCGCAAAGCTGTAATCGGTGGTGTTCTCATTGAGGTACGGCTGGGCGATCTCTTCCAGCAGGGCTTCCAGCTCGCCTTCGGTGAGGGCGTAGCCCACTTCTTCCCCGTTCACCGACATGGCGTAGGCATTCACCAGGGCGCCCACGCTGTCAAACAGCGTCTCCTCCACCACTTCGGTATCGCTCATCTCACTGGCCGTGGCAAAGGCAGGGGTCAGTGTGATCTCCGGCTCATAGTCATAGTCCTCACCCAGGATGCTGGCCACTCTGGTCTCCACGTTGGAGACAATGGCGTCCAGCTCCGCCTCGTCGGTGATCACGCCCACCTCTTCCCCGTCCACATTCAGTACATAGGCCCGGGAATACATGCCGTTGAACACCACCGCCCCGATGGCCACAGACAGCACGGTGACATACAGCAGAGGGGATACCGGGTGCCGCGCCACGGCCACTCTGGCCTTGTCGAAGAAGATCCGGGATTTGTCCCAGCCTTCTGACGCCGCGGTCCTGGTCTTGTCCCACATCCGGTTCGCCTGAAGTTTGGTCTTATTCCATGCGGCAAGCAGCTTGCCGCCCACGCGCTCTTTTGTTGTCTGCTCGTTCTGGGATCGGCTCACATTGTTCCCTCCTGACCGGCCGGTTTCCCGGCCAGAGTGATAGTAACAAAACAAATTCAATAGTTACAAAATAGTTACAGCGATATCCTACACCCTTTTCTTTTTTCCGTCAACCCCCAATCTGTCCAAATCCCCGACGTTTCTTTCTTTTCTTCCCCACATATTTTGCGGTTTTCCTCTCTTTGCACCCCATACTCCCACACCCAATTGTGTTTTTGTCAGAAGCGACAAAGATTCCGCCTTCATTTCGACAGATTGCCCGGTCCCCTTGACAGCTCACCCGTCCCACGATAAGATAGGTGCGCTGCGGCGCCATGGCTTTTCCCGTGACGCCGGAGGCTATCTTCACCCCCGGGCGGGGAAGGAGGCTGTCCCTTTGGGAAAATTCGACGGCGTGCTGTTTTTCAGCGACTTTGATGATACCTTATATAATCTTCAGCGGACGGTGTCTCCGGAAAACCACGCCGCGATCCGCTACTTCATCTCCCACGGCGGCCGCTTCTCCATCGCCACCGGCCGGGCCCACCGCACCTTCACACCCCAGATTCAAAAGGAGCATCTGGAGTTCAACGCCCCGGTGGTACTCTCCAACGGCGCCGCCATCTACGACTATGGCCAGGAGCGCTATCTGGTGCGCACCCAGCTGTGCCCGGAGACCCGGGAGCGCATCACCCAGCTGTGCCGGGCCTTTCCCGATCTGGCCTTTGAGGCCTATCACGGGGAGGACATCTACGTCCACAACCCCAACGTGGTCACCATGAAGCACCTGGAACGGGTGAACGTGCCCTACACCACCTGTCCCATCGCCGAGATGCCCACCCCCTGGAACAAGGTCATCATGGAGCAGGACGAACCCTACCTGAAACAGGTGCGGGACTACATCCTGGCCCACTGGCCGGAGGATTACGAGGCGATCTTCTCCAACCGCTACCTGCTGGAGCTGACGGAACAGGGCAGCGACAAGGGACAGATGGTGGCCCGGGTGGCCAGACTGCTGCACATTTCCCCGGAAAACCTCTACTGCATCGGGGATAACCAGAACGATCTGCCCATGCTGGCCCTGTCCGCCATCCCCTTCGCCCCGGCCAACTGCGCCCCCCAGGTGAGAGAGTGGGGCGCCCGGGTGCTGGGCCACTGCGACCAGCACGCCGTGGCCCAGGCCATTGAGATTCTGGACGGCCTCTACCAATGACAGAACATCCCCCGCCGGGAACAGGACGTCCTGCTCCCGGCGGGGGATGTGTTTCATCGTCTGCGGTTCCGGGCGGGGCGGTCACTTTCCCCCCTCGCCCTCCAGGAAGTAGGATGCCTCCATGTCCGCCGTGGCCAGGGCAAAGGCCAGGGGGTACTGCTGAAGGGCCTGGCCCACCGTGCGGTCGTCCTCGGGGCCGGAAAAGCCCATGTGCCAGCGGATGGCCATGGCCTCCTCCCGGCTCAGGCGCATGAAGCCGGAGATGATGTACACCGACTTCTCCCCGTGGCCATAGGGCAGCTTATCTTCATAAAAGAAGGTGGGCACCTTCTCCCACTGTCCGGTGGCGTCGTTTTTCACGTTCCGGGTGCCCGCCTTGTAGCAGCCGATCTTGCACACGTCGTGGAGCAGGGCGGCCACCGCCGCGGACTCCATGGTGTAGGACAGATGGTACAGCTCCCGCACCCGGGGCCGGGCCAGGTAGTCCTCCAGGCAGCGGAACACATTGACGCTGTGCTGGCACAGCCCGCCCACATAGGCCCCGTGGTACCGGGCGGAGGCGGGCGCGGTGAAGAAATCGCTCTTGTTGGTGAGATAATCCAGCAGCTCCGCCGAGCCCTCCCGGTGGATGTGGGTCTGATAGATGTCCAAAAATTCCTCGCGGGCAGTCATGGGGAATCCCTCCTGTTTCAGTTCGTTGTGGTCATTATAGCAGGAAACCGGCAGGCGGGGAAGGGTTTTCCCGCCTGCCGGTTCTGTTTTTATCCGTCCTGCTCCGCCAGCTGCTCCAGCACCGCCAAAGTGCTGGACGCCGTGTCGGGGACGGCGACGGAGATGGTGGTGCCGGTGGTGTAGCTGTCGCTCTCCCCCACCCCGGGCACGTGGGTCCGCCATTCCAGGAGAAGCTGCGGCAGCGCATCCCCGCCGGTCCCCTCCAGGACGTGGACCCCCAGACGGCCCTGGGCAATGTCCTCCAGCACCGCGTCCAGCACCATCTGGGCCTTATCCCCGTAAACAGCGTCCCCGCCCTCCATCTGGGCCATGAAGATCTGGCCGGTCTCCTCCATGCGGTCAAAGCCATAGGACTGCAGGATCACATCCGGATCGCCCAGCAGTGTCTGGGCCACCTGACGCACCTCCTCATCCGCCGGAAGCGAATCGTAGTATCTGATCAGCGTCGCACCATTTTTCAGCGTATATTCCACCCGATAGTCTGTATACCGCATCCCATCGGGGGCGGCGGACTCTCCGGGCCGGAACTGCTGATCCACCGCGGCCTGGTGGAGAGCCACGGCGGCGGCGATGTCCTCCGGGTCGTCCAGCACAGCGTCCACACGGAATCCGTCGTCATAGGGCGTTCCGCCCAGCCCCCGGATGGTGACACTGGCCACGTCCTGGGCCCGGGGCACCCGGGTCTCAAACCCGGTGAGGTCGAAGCCCACCACGGCGAAGAGGGCCAGGAACACCACCCCCACCGCCACAGCCCCCTTCCAGTGCCGCAGCACCCGGAAGCTCTTGCTCAGCAGCATCCGGGCCACGAAGTAGCCGGCGATGCCCCACAGGAGGATGGCCGCCATCAGCTCAATCTCTTCCAGCCTCAGAATGGCCATGGTCATCATGCCGAAGAACAGCCCGGCGCACAACGCCACGCCGTACTGAAACACCGGGCGCATCACCCGCACCGCCACCACATCCCCGGCAGTCTCCAGGTTCCGCCGGCGGTAGAGCAGCAGGGCGCAAACCGCCAGCACCAGAGCCGCCAGGGGATAGATCCACAGCAGGCGGGACGAGCCATAGCTGTAAAATGTCCCCGGATTTCCCATCTGCAGCCCCGCGAAATTCAGCGCCGGGGTGAGCCACTTCACCGTCCGGCTCACCCAGCCGGGCAGGGTGGCGAAGCCGTAGTAGAATCGGTCCAGCACCCACTCCATCAGTGCCGCTATAATATATGCCAACAGGTTGAAAATGCCGTAAAAAGCGGGCAGGGCCAGCAGGTGGCCGGTGAACATGCCCAGAAAGACGGCGAAGGTGTAGAAGAAGAACCCCGCTGAGCAGCTGTACCCCAGCCAATAGCCCAGCGGTCCCGGCACCAGGCAGCCCCCTGCCAGCTCCACCAGGGCGGTGAGCAGGAAGACGATCACCACGGGACCCAGCAGCATCGCCAGCCCCGCCAGGTAGTGGCTGAGGAACAGCCCCTCCCGGCGCACCGGCAGGGAACCCATGAAGTTGGCCGACTTCTGGCTGTACAGGTGGCTGCACGCCGCCATGGCCGCCAGCAGGCCGAACACCACCAGCAGCATCAGGGACAGGCCGGTCATCCCGGGAACCGTATACCGGGCAAAGCTCTCCAGATATCCCCCCGTGACACCGGCATGAGCCTCCAGATCCATCCGCAGCAGCATCAGACCGTTGAGAGGCAGCGCCAGGGCCAGAACAATCAGCAGAACCGCCCAGATGGGCCAGAACCGCAGCAAATGCTTGCGGAACACAGTCACATTAAAGAACGATGTCCCGGACCGCATAGTCCTCACCTCCCATCTCGTAGACAAAGATCTCCTCCAGGCTCAGGGGCAGCGCCTCCTGGAAGAGCGGCTCATATACGGCGAAGCGGGCCATCACGTCCTCGGCCCCGCCCCGTATAATATAGGTGTACACCCGGCCCAGATTGGAGCGGTGGAGCACCTGGATGTCCTCCGGCAGCTCCGGGGGCTGCTCCTGCCGGAAGGCGATCTGCAGCTTCACCGTGCCCCCCTGCAGCTCGCTGAGGGAGCGCTCCAGGGCCATCTTTCCGTGGCTGAGGATACCCACGTGGTCGCACACATCCTCCAGCTCCCGCAGGTTGTGGGAGGACACCACCACCGTGGTGCCGTGCTCCGCCAC
>CALWXG010000099.1 GCA_944385435.1 uncultured Oscillospiraceae bacterium | reverse complement strand
GTCGGAGCAAAGTCCGCTTTGCTCCGACGTCTTTTTATGCCTATGGCAAAAAAGACGTCATCCGCCCGCTCCCTTGCGCCTCCTTTCCAAACCGCAACCGCTGCGCTGGGTTGCGGTTTGGGCGGCCGCCCTACGGGCGGCATTTTTCTCTATACTGAAAAATATCGATTTTAACCGTCCCTGCCAGCTCGTCGCAAGCGTCAGATCGCTTGCGACGAGCTTTTTCATTCCCCCAAAAAGAAGACATCTGCGGAAGGGTGCTTGTTTTGTGCTGACTGCATCCGGCCCGGCACAGCTCAGCCGATCAGCGACTTCAGATCCTCTTCCACCGTCCCGATGCCGGAGAGCCCAAATCGCTCCACCAGAAGTTTGGATACATTGGGTGTGAGGAATGCGGGAAGTGTGGGTCCCAGGTGGATCTGTTTAACGCCGAGGGACAGCAGGGCAAGCAGAACAATGACGGCTTTTTGTTCGTACCATGAGATGTTGTACACGATGGGCAGAGCGTTGATGTCGTCTGCGCCCAGGATTTCTTTGAGCTTGAGGGCGATGACAGCCAGAGAATAGGAGTCATTGCACTGTCCGGCATCCAGAATGCGGGGAATGCCGTTGATATCGCCCAGATCCAATTTGTTGTACCGATATTTGGCGCATCCGGCAGTGAGAATGACGGTATCGGAGGGGAGCTCTTTGGCAAACTGCGTGTAGTAGCTGCGGCTTTTGGCGCGCCCGTCACAGCCTGCCATGACAACAAATTTTCGAATGGCGCCGGAACGGACCGCCTCGATCACCTGGTCGGCGAGGGCAAGCACCTGAGCATGGGAAAACCCTCCAGTGATGCAGCCATGCTCCAGCGTTTCCGGAGGCGGACAGGTTTTGGCGTGAGCGATCAGCTGGGAGAAGTCCTTATACTCCCCGGAGCCGCCTGAAATGTGGGGACAGCCTGGATAACCGGCCGCACCTGTCGTATAGAGCCTGCAGCGGTAGGAATCCTTCGGGGGAACGATGCAGTTGGTGGTCATCAGAATGGGCCCGTGGAAGCGCTCAAATTCCTCCCGCTGGGACCACCAGGCATTACCGTAGTTCCCGATAAAATGGGGGTATTTCTTGAATGCGGGATAGTAGTGGGCCGGCAACATTTCTGAGTGGGTATACACATCGACGCCAGTGCCCTGGGTCTGCTCCAGAAGCATCTCCAAGTCCCGCAGATCGTGGCCGGAGACCAGAATGCCGGGGCGGTTCTCCGTATCCAGACGGACCTGGGTGATTTCCGGATTTCCGTAGGTGTCAGTGTTGGCCTTGTCCAGCAAAGCCATTGCCTGTACTCCGTATTTTCCGGTTTCCAGGGTCAGAGAGACCAGGGCATCCACGTCCATGGAGTCATCCAGCGTGGCAGCCAGGGCACGCTGAAGGAAGGCATCGGTTTCCGGATCATCATAGAGCAGTGCGTTTGCGTGTTTGCTGTAGGCGGCAAGACCCTTCAGCCCGTAGGTAATAAGATCCCGCAGACTGCGGATGTCTTCATTTTTTGTGGACAGAATGCCGACATGCACTGCCTTGGCGGCGTAGTTTTCTTCTGAATCGGTCCAGAGCGCTGCCTCAGGGAGATCCCGGACATTCTTCACAAGGGAAAGCATGCGCTCTTTTTCGGCAAGCGTTTCCCGGATCCGGGAGACGATCACAGCTTCGTCAAAATTGGCGTTGGTAATGGTAACAAACAGGTTTGTGGAGATCAGGTGGTTGAGTTGAGGGGGGATTTCCGTGCCCTCCCGGCGAAGACGTGTAGTGACAGCGCTCAGGCCTTTGGTCACGTAGACCAGAAGATCCTGCATGGCTGCGACAGCCGGGGATTTTCCGCAGACGCCTCTCTGGGTGCATCCGATGCATCCGGCGGCTTCCTGGCATTGGTAGCAGAACATCTTGTTTTCCATAACGGCTCCTTTCAGGCTTTCAGCAGAATTTTGGTCACAGGCAGGTCCAGCACATTCTTCTCAGAGAAAATGCCGGGATTCTGCCACTTTCGGGCATGAGCTGACTTCTCTTCAGGCGCAGCCGCATGTTCCGATGGCTAAGATACAACGATCCTTCGCCTTAGTATGTTGTAATTACAACACTAAAAATTGGATCTGGACGGAGCCAGGGGGAAAACCAATGGTGTGGACAAGGGTTCAGAACATCCGCAAGTGACAGGCTATCATACTTTACAAGCCATATAAATCAAGTTATAGGCAAAATGATGATTCAGTCTCTGGACAAATGGCGTCTGCGGTTTCCTGAAATTTGACATTTGCGCCGGAAACGAATATGATAGGAAAGCACAGCGCAAATTGAAAAGGGAGGATGTGCGGCATGAAAGAGAGAGAAACCTTTGCGTCCCGGTTGGGCTTTGTGCTCATTTCAGCCGGGTGCGCCATCGGCCTGGGGAATGTGTGGAGATTTCCCTATATTGTAGGTCAGTATGGCGGGGCGGCCTTTGTGGTGATCTATCTGGTGTTTCTGCTCATTATGGGATTGCCCATTATGGCCATGGAATTTGCAGTAGGCCGGGCCAGCCGGAAAAGCATTACCATGTCCTTTCAGGAACTGGAACCCAAAGGGACAAAATGGCACTGGTATGGCTGGTTCGGCATGGCAGGGAATTACCTGCTGATGATGTTTTATACCACAATTGCCGGATGGCTGCTGCTCTATTTCTTCAAAGTGGCCTCCGGCCAGTTCACTGGGATGGACACCCAACAGGTGAGCGATGCCTTCTCCAGCATGATGGGGCAGGATGTGGGAATTCAGCTGTTGTTCATGGTAATTGTGGTGCTTCTCGGCATGCTGGTGTGCAGCAGAGGCCTGAAAAACGGAGTGGAAAAGGTCAACAAGGCCATGATGGTGTGTCTGTTGGCCCTGCTCGTGGTTCTGGCCATTCGCGCTCTGACCCTGCCGGGCGCAGTAGAGGGCCTGAAGTTCTATCTGGTTCCCAACTTTCAAAATTTGATGTATGACGCGGAGGGGAATTTTCGGCTGTTCCGTGCCATCTATGATGCCATGGGGCAGGCATTCTTTACCCTGAGCCTAGGCATTGGAGCCATGGCCATCTTTGGAAGCTATATCGGGAAAGACCGCCGTCTGTTCGGGGAGTCGATCAGCGTCGGAGTTTTGGACACCTTTGTGGCCTTTACCTCGGGCCTGATTATCTTCCCCTCGGCATTTGCCTTCGGAGTAAATCCGGATTCCGGCCCGAACCTGATCTTTGTCACCTTGCCCAATGTGTTCAATGCCATGCCCGGAGGAAGACTCTGGGGCGCACTGTTCTTTGTTTTCCTGTTTTTCGCTGCATTGTCCACGGTGACTGCGGTCTTTGAGAATATCCTTGCCTGCTGGATGGATAAATGGGGGATCAGCCGGGGGAAAGCGGTGGCGGCCAATCTGGTGCTGATCCTGCTGCTCAGCCTGCCGTGCCTGTTGGGGAACAACCTGTGGAGCGCGGTCCAGATTGCCGGTATGAACATCATGGACTTTGAGGACTTCCTGGTGAGCAACAATCTGCTTCCCCTGGGGTCTGTGGTTTACCTCCTGTTCTGCTGTGCCTCCAAAAAGTACGGCTGGGGCTTCGATAATTTTCTGGCTGAAGTGGATCAGGGCAAGGGAGTCCGGTTCCCGGCCCGGTTCCGGTTCTATTTCACGTACATCCTGCCTGTTATTGTTCTGGTGATCTTTGTCATGGGTTATTGGGACAAGTTTGCCGCGTAAACACCGGTATCCCAATGGAGCGATGCTGCCGGAGCGGCAACAGAACTGGATCCTTCCATACAAAGGAAATGGCCCGTGCAGCGGGGGAGATTTCCCCTCTGCACGGGCCTGTTTCGATATGAGACGGCGCAATGGATCATCAGTGTCCCAGCATGGCCAGAATGGTGGCCTTGGGCTGAACTCCAACCCTGGTGTCAGCAACCTTTCCGTCCTTCATGACCACGAGAGTGGGAATGCTCATGACACCGAACTGACGGGCCAGGTCGGGCTGCTCATCCACGTTGACCTTTCCGACCTTTACATCGGTGAGCTCGTCGGCAATCTGGTCCACAACGGGGGAGAGCATACGGCAGGGACCGCACCAGGCGGCCCAAAAGTCCAGCAGCACAGGCTTGGTTGCCTGGAGGACCTCAGTGTTGAAATTATCCTTTGTAATCTGGATGACTGACATAATCAGCAACTCCTTTATCTTAAATTTGACTTGAGTATAGCACGGGAGAGGGCTCTTGTCTGTGATGAAATCACACAAAATATTTTTTCTATTTTGGACAAGATGAGAACTTGCTATACAACGGGAAAAGAAAGGAAAAACTGTTTTTATGGCTTGACGGGAGAAGGACACTGTGGTAGAATAATCAGGCATGAAATTTTTCGCAGCAAACAAAACGAAAAAGTAAGTGTGCTACTGTGGCTCAGTCGGTAGAGCAGCTGATTCGTAATCAGCAGGTCGCCGGTTGTCCGTAAGGGCAGCAATCCAAGCCCACCAAAAAGTCAATACGCTGGAATAGCTCAGTCGGTAGAGCAGCTGATTCGTAATCAGCAGGTCGCGTGTTCAAGTCACGTTTCCAGCTCCAAAAAGGCTCCTTATCGAGAGATAAGGAGCCTTTTTGTACTAAAGAAAACCACTCGCTAGGCGAGTGGTTCAAAAGAAGCCTGTTGGCGATGATGTAGACAAAAAGACTCCCTTTGCTTTAAAATTAGAGATGCGGTCTGGCAGCTGCACCTAAAAAGCAAAGGGAGGTCGTCATTGCAATGAATGACGTAAAAAGTTTAGCTCATACAAAGTGGAATTGCAAGTATCATATAGTATTTGCGCCGAAATACCGCAGGAAGGTATTCTATGGAGAAAAGCGGCGAGAGATAGGAGAAATCTTAAGGACCTTGTGCAACTGGAAGAAGATCCGGATTGTAGAAGCGGAAGTATGCCGGGACCATGTGCACATGTTGCTGGAGATCCCGCCGAAAGTGTCCGTGTCCAGTTTTATGGGATATTTGAAAGGCAAGAGCAGTTTGATGATTTATGAGAAGTATCCAGAACTGCGATACAAATACCGGAATCGTGAATTTTGGTGCCGAGGATATTATGTGGATACGGCCGGAAAGAACGCAAAGAAGATTGAGGAATATATCCGACATCAGCTGGATGAAGATAAAGCGGGAGAACAGCTGACGATGGGAAATTTCTAAACCCGTTTACGGGTAGCAAGTAACAGGTTTTCGCGGCTGCCAGACCGTATTTGCGTGACGTGACACGCATGCTAGTAACATAGGGCTTCGCCCGTATATGAAATACCCCCGGCTACGCCGGGGGATATTTATTTTTTGTTCACAGCTGGCGTGCGAGAAGCCATGCCAGCAGATCCTCGTAGTCTTTTTCGCCGGCGGCCACCTGCAAAATGATATCGGCTAACTCTTGCTGCGTATAAGACAGTTCCAGGCCGTTGACCGCCAGAAAAACCAGCATGGCGTGGGCGCCAATCCGCTTGTTCCCGTCTACGAACGGATGATTTTTCACCAGGCCATAACAGAGCCTGGCAGCTTTCTGCTGGAGAGAGGGAAAGGCGCTGGTGCCACCGAACGCCTGAAAGGGTGCGTTCAGAGCCGAATCCAAAAGGCCCTCGTCCCGCAGCCCCGGACTGCCGCCGGTTTCATCCACCAGCTGCTGATGGAGCAGTAAGATTTGACGCTTACTCAGAATCTTCATTTGGCCAGTTCCTCATAGGCCGCCCGGTTTTGCTGGATGAGCCGCTTCGAGATCTGCATGACATCTTCGTCCTCGGCGGCCTGCATCTGCTCCGCCTGGCTGAACTCTACGATCAGGTAGCGGGGCACATTGTTTTTCAGGATCACGGCGGAACCCTGCTCATCCACCAGGCGGGCAACCTTGGAGAAATTCTGGTTGGCCTCCGTAATGGACACCAAGGCGTTGGAATTGATCATCATACGATCACCCTCCTTCTGTCTTTATTATACTCAAAAATAGGAGAAATTCAACCTATATTTTCTGAGATGAAGAAAATGTTTTTGCGAACAAGCACACCTTCGATGATATATCCTTACCGACAACCAGCGGTCGCCGGTTCGAATCCGGCCAGTAGCTCCAGCTCATCGCAAGTGATATGGCGCTTGCGATGAGCTTTTTCATTTCATTTCATTGCAAAGCTCATCATGCGATCCCCCCCGCTGATTTGATCGGTGGATTCATCATAATGTGATATCCATTTCCCGGGATGTCTTGCATCTGCAGGATAGATTTACTATAATGACACTATCGGACGGGATGCCGTTTGTCCAGACCAGCATGCGGGGACAGATGTCTCAGAGACGGTATGGGACAGAGGATCGGTCCGAAGAGAAGAAAGAGTGAAGTCAGGTTTGAACCCCTGCAATACGAGGAGGTAGAATGACGTGAAACGGAAATGTCTTGCATGGATCCTGGCGCTGGTCATGACGCTTACACTGCTGCCTGGGGCAGCACTGGCAGCAGCTCCGCTCCAGGAGATGGACAATGGGGAGACGGTTCAGTGGTCTGCACGGAGCGGACAGATCCCGCTGATCGATGACGCATCGGTGCGCGGCGACTCCTGGAATGTGCTGCGTCTGACCAATCAGCATCGGATGTCTTTGGGGCTTGATCCCCTGTCCACGTTTGACAGCCTGCAGAAAGTTGCAAACCAGAGGGCCTATGAGATTCAGTTTGTTTTTTCCCACAGCCGGCCGGACGGTTCAGATTTTGATACCGCGCTGCGGGATTATAACGTGAGCAATACGGGATCCTGGTATTCCTGGGGGGAGAACATTGCGGCTGGCTATCTCAACGCAGCGGAAGTGGTGGACGGCTGGCTGAACAGCCCGGGTCACAGATCAAATATTGAAAATGACGGGTTTGTACATATGGGAGCCGGATTCTATACCGGATCTCCCTCCGCAGTTTATTCCTATGGCTGGTCACAGAATTTCCTCGGCAGCTCATCCTGCCGGGTCTCCTCGCTCCAGCTGTCTCAGACTGTGATTGCCGGTGGTCAGGGAGCCGACCTTGAGGAGCTGCTGACGCAGGCGGACATCGTTGTCACCGCAACCTGTTCTCAGCACGGCACATGCAAACTGCCCCTGATTGCCGCCATGTGCAGCGGATATCGGGAGAATGAGGCAGGAGAGCAGATCATCACCGTCCGCTACGGCGGGCAGACCGCCCAGCTGACCATTGTGCCGCAGCAGCCGGCCGAACCCGATCTGCCCTTTGCGGATGTGAGCGAAAAGAACTGGTTCTTTGATGAAGTGCAGTATGTCTACGAGAACGAGCTGATGTCAGGCACCGGAGGGGGCGCCTTTGAGCCCAATTCCAACCTGACCAGGGTCATGGCGTGGACCATTCTGGCAAGAATAGACGGAGAGACCGTCTCCGGATCCGCCTGGGAGGAAGATGCCAGAAACTGGGCCATGGCCAGCGGGGTATCGGATGGAACCAACCCGAGAAGCAGCATCAGCCGGCAGGAGTTGGCGGCTATGCTCTGGCGTTACGTGAATCAGCCCGGGAACAGGGCCAGTCTGGACGGCTTTTCTGATGTGGATGAGGTGGCTGGCTGGGCAGCAGAGGCGATGAGCTGGGCGGTGGACGCCGGCCTGATCCAGGGAAGCAATAACAAGCTGAACCCCCGTGGCAATGCCACCCGGGCGGAAGCTGCGGCAATTCTCATGCGTTTCTGCGAAAACGTTGTAAAATAATCCCTGAATTCCGGAATATAAACGTGCCATAACGCGGCGGAAGGGGCCTGGATATTCTCAGGCTCTTCCGCCGTTGCTTTTCCCATTACATTATGTTCTCTATTTTCAGTGGCCGATTCGAAACGGATAATTCTATGAAGAGTTCTAGGAGTTGCAGTTGAAACGGGGAAATGGGCTGTGATACAATCTAACGTATATGTTGATCCGATGGATCTGTATGACCTAAAATCCGAAATATGGTCACTCAAAAACTATAAAGCGAGCAAGGCAAACTGCGCTTTTTCTTGAAAAATC
>CALWXG010000098.1 GCA_944385435.1 uncultured Oscillospiraceae bacterium | reverse complement strand
ATTCCGATGACAGAGAAGCTGGAAACGGAGGTAAGTGAGATGTGTAATTTGAGCCAGGGCTTGCTGGAAGAGGGCCGTGAAGAGGGCCTGGCGGAAGGGCTCGAAAAGGGCCTGACGGAAGGACTCGAAAAGGGCCTGGTGAAAGGCCGTGCAGAAGAAACGGAGCATGGGATGCAGATATTAATTCAGACGATGCTGGAGGTACCTTTCTCCAGGATGAGAATTGAGGAAAAGCTGATGGCGTCGTATGGTCTGACCGCAGAGGCAGCGGCGGAGAAGGTTGGAAAATATATGGCCGAATAGAGATGACAGGGAGCAGCGTCACCGGAGCATGTGGTGACGCTGTTTTCGAAAGAAGAACGACTCCAGCGCAGCCGGATTCTGAAGGAGAAGTTTGGGATTCCGATGACAGAGATGCTGGAAACGGAGGTAAGTGGGATGTGTAATTTGAGCCAGGGCTTGCTTGAAGAGGGCTGGGCGGAAGGCTTCGAAGAGGGCCTGGTGAAAGGCCGTGCAGAAGGCTTCGAAGAAGCAACGGAGCATGGGATGCAGATATTGATTCAGACGATGCTGGAGGTACCCTTCTCCAGGATGCGCATGGAAGAAAAGTTAATGACGGCATATGGTCTGACCGCAGAGGCAGCGGCGGAGAAGGTTGGAAAGTACATGGCTCAGCAGGAAAAATAACGGGATAGTATCATCATGGATAATAATCTAAGGAACAAAAGCAAAAACAACAGCACGAATATGATAGAAAATAAACCCAGCGTGCCAGGTCCATGGAACTGAACACGCTGGGTACTATTATTTGCAGATGTGAAGGCGATTTGGCGGCGTGCAAAGCAATGCCGTCAATACAGATACCAAGTATTCTTAGGTCTCAGGAGCGTAGCGGAGAAGTTCCACCTTGTCGAACATGCCTGCAGGTTCGGCAAAGATGGTACTGGTATAAATAATTTTTCCTTGACACAACAGACGCAACGGGTGGAGAAACTGCTGGGCATGATGACGGTGGAGGAGAAGGTGGGACAGCTTCACCAACTCTCACTGAGAGGCCGCATCCCGGGCGGACATCGGTCTGACAGGAGCCCAGCAGGAACTGCTGCGGGCCGCGGTGGCAACTGGAAAGCCGGTGGTGGCGGTACTGATGAATGGCCGGCCTCTGGCTCTGCAATGGGAGGCGGAATACGTTCCGGCTATTCTGGAGGCGTGGCAGCTGGGGGTGCGTATGGGAGACGCCGTGGCAGCTGTGCTGCTGGGCGACTGCGTACCCGCGGGGAAGCTCTGCTGTACCTTCCCGGCCATGACGGGGCAATGCCCCAGCTATTACAACCACCCCAACACCGGCCGGCCAGGGAGCAGGAGCAAATTTACCTCCCGCTACCTGGATGCTCCTGTGGCGCCCCTCTATCCCTTCGGATTTGGCCTGAGTTACACCCAGTTCACCTACGCGGATCTGGAGGTGAAGGAACTGGAGGACCGGTTGGAGGCCAGCGTGACTGTAACCAATTCCGGCGGCCGGACCGGCGTGGAGACGGTGCAGTTGTACATGCGGGACGTCACCGCATCTCTGGTACGTCCGGTGCAGGAGCTGAAGAATTTCTGCCGGGTATCCCTGGATCCCGGCGAGAGCCGCCGGGTGGTGCTCACCCTGAACAAGAACGCCATGGGCTTCTATGACGACAACGGGATCTACCGCAAGGAGGACGGGGAATTCCGGATCTCTGTGGGCGGAAACTGCCGGGATGTGCTCGGTCAGTCTGTCTGCGTAGCCTTCTGAATGTTCCGGCCGGCGAGGAGGAATTGCTGTGAATAAGGTATTTAACCCGGAAAGCCCTTTGATGTCTGGCCTGTCCCGGGCGCTGGATCTGATGATCCTCAACATCCTTTGGGTGGTGTGCTCCCTGCCCATCATCACCTTCGGGGCGGCGACCACGGCGGTGTACTATGTGACCTTTCGATTGAACGAGGGGAAGGACGAGCATATCATCCGAAGTTTCTTCAAGTCGTTTGCCTCAAATTTCCGCCAGAGCACCATTATCTGGCTGATTTTGCTGGCGGTGGGCGTGGTGATTGCCGGAGACATCCGCCTGGCTTTCTTTACCGATTTGATGGGATCGCTGCGGTACGTGATGATGGCCTTTTCGGTGCTGCTGGCCGTGGTCTGGCTGGCCGTGCTCTCCTGGGTCTTTGTGCTCCAGAGCCGGTTTGAGAACCCGGTGAAGCAGACGCTCAAAAATGCCTGCCTGCTCGCCATTCTCAACATTCCAACCACAGTGCTGTCAGTGGCAGCCATCGCAGCCAGTGTATGGGTCACCCTCAGTGTACTGGATTCAATCCTGATCTGGATGTTCATCGGCTATGCTCTGATTGCCTATTTTCTGACCAAACGGTACCGTTCCCTTCTGGTCCGATTTGAGAACCAGGGGGAAACACCGGATCAAAACTGAACGAAACAAAAAATCCCGGGGAGGAGGCAGGAAAATCTGTCTTCTCCCCGGCGCATTTTTGAGGACCGGAAAAGGTGTGGACCGTATCCTTCCAGGGCGGTATGCCGCACCAGGCCCGGTGCGTTTGCATTCCGGCACCGGATCCTTGTGGAGACAGTTCCCGGTGCAGACTTTTTCTGCCGGGGGAGGCCGGTAAAATTAATGCAGAAACTGCATGGCATCAGCCGAAAAGTCTATCGGTTTTTCGCATCCGGTTTGGTATAATAGAAAAAGAATATGGACCTGAAGGCAAATGGAAAAGGAGGATCATATGATGAATGGTGAAGCTTTGTATCAACTCCATCTGGATCGAATCCGCAAGGCCCTGGCCTGCGAACCGGTGGACCGGATCCCGGTCGTCCCCTGCGCCAACGCATACCTTGCCCGCAGTCAGCATGTGGTGCTGAAGGAGTACATCTCTGATTTTGACAAGGCCTGTACCGCAAACCTGGCCGAGCTCACCCGGCTGGATGCGGACGGCACCCAGAATGTCATTTTCTCCCCCTATCTGCTGGGCACCCAGTGGCTGTCCAAGGCCGCCATCCCCGGTGTGGAGCTGGGGGACGACGACATGTGGCAGATCACGGAAGCGGAGAACATGAAATTCGAGGAGTATGAGGACATCAAGCGCATGGGCTGGGACGCCTGGCAGAAGAAGTTCATCGCCGAGAAGTGCAACGATAACTGGAACAGGCTGGAACCGTTCTTCGCCGCCAACCCCAAGGCCTATCAGCGCTTCCATGAGGCCGGCATCCCCTGCATTGCCGATTTCCTCATGATCACCCCCTTTGAGTACTTCTGCGGCGGCCGTTCCCTGGAGACCTTCTTCACAGAGGATCTCATGGAGGAGCCCGAGCTGATGCACGAGATCTTTGACCTGGTGCTGGAGTCCAACCTGAAGACCTACCGGCAGCAGATTCTGGACACCCATGCCACCGGCGTGTGGATCGGCGGCTGGCGCACCGGCCCAGATCTGATCTCCCCCGCCATGTTTGACGAGTTCGTCTGGCCCTCCTTCAAGGCCTACTACGACCTGTGCATTGAGATGGGGGTCATCCCCACCTTCCACCTGGACTCCAACTGGGATCTGTGCATCGACAAGTTCAAGCGGCTGGAGGACAAGACCTATATCCTGGGCCTGGACTCCAAGACCGATATGCGCAACGCCAGGAAGGTGCTGGGCCCCAACGTGTGCCTGCTGGGAGACGTGCCCTGTGAGCTGTTTGCCTTTGGTACACCGGATCAGGTGGCGGACTACGTGACCCGGATGCTGGAGGACGTGGGGCCCTGGGGTGTGATCATCTCCTCCGGCTGCGATATCCCCTCTGACGCCAAGCCGGAAAACGTCAAGGCCATGGCCGACGCGGCCCACGAATTCCTCAACACACATCCGCAGAAGTGAGGGCGCCGGACACCGGCGAGGACTGATCCGGCGGGGTGCAGCCCCGCCCCCGGAAGGAGATCCTGACATGGAAGTACTGCTGTTCGGTGGCTTTCTGGGTTCCGGAAAGACCACTGTAATCAATAGACTGCTTCACGACCTGACCGATCAGGGCAAGAGCGCGGCCATTGTGGAGAATGAGATCGGCACCGTGGGCATTGACGATGTGCTGGTGGCCCAGACCGGGCTGAAGGTGACGCCGCTGTTCGGCGGCTGTGTCTGCTGCCAGCTCACCGCGGACCTGCTTACGGCGGTGCACACCATTGAGGACCAGGTAAATCCGGATGTCCTGGTGGTGGAGATGACCGGCCTGGCCATGATGGACGGCATCCGGGATACCTTTGCCCGTTACGGCCGGGACACCCTGCGGCTGCACACCATTGCGGTGGTGGACATGGCCCGCTGGCCCAAGCTGATCCGGGCCATGGAGCCGGTGGTCCGCCGCCAGCTGGCAGGGGCCGACCTGGTGCTGGTGAACAAGACCGATGTGGTGCCTGCCGACCCGGAGGCGCTGGAGCAGATGTCCCAGCTGGCAGGGGGCGCCCCCTGCCGTACCCTGAGCGCCCAGAGCATGGAGCCGGGGGCGGTCCTGACCCTGATCCGGGAGGTGCTGCGGTAATGGAGCATGAGTACCATCACGAACACCATCACGAACACCATCACGAGCACGAACATGGTCATGACCATGATTGCGGCCATGACCATGACCACGGCTGTGCCTGCGGGCATCACCACGGACACAGCGAAGCGGAGCGGCTGGTGGAAGATACCCTGGTGCTCTCCAAATCCTGGAGCGGGGAAGACGGTCAGCCGGAGCAGCTGGCCCAAAAGCTTCAGTCCGGTCTGGAGGCGCTGGGAGAGCTGCTGGGGGAGGACGGGATCATCCTGGGCCACCTGAAGGGGCTGCTGCGCTGTGGGTCGGCCTGCCTGGCCTGCTCCATCACCCGGACGGATCACACGGACCTCACTGCTTCCCCAGACTGGCCTCCCGCAGAGCCCTGCCACTGGACACTCACCGTGACGGTATTGTCCCTGTGTCATCAGGACCGGGTCACGGAGGAAACGCTGGATAAACTGTTCGGCGGAATCTGACGCAGATCTGGGCAGACGGTGGATTTTCTCCGTTTCGCCCTCTGATCAGGGCTGTCTTGCCTGCGCAGCGGAGATTATTTGAACCAAATTAAATGGAGGTGAATTCCAGCGCGGGATTCACCTCCTTGCTTGTAGTGGAGGCGGAGCTGAATAAACAGCGGGCCGGGAGTTCCTTCACTCCCGGCCCGACGGCTTCAGATTTGTGTGAGTATGGATGGCTGCGTCCGGCCTGGATCAACACCGGGATGTCGGGGCTGGCTGGAATCAGCGCTGCATCCAACCCAGCCCGGGCCAGTTATCGCAGGGAACATTCTCCTGGGGCGCCCCGGGGGTGGAGCGGCCGGTGCAGACATACTGCTCCAGAATGGCCAGCAGTTCCTGCTCCACCTTGGGCTGGGATCCGTAGAGGTTGTACCGTTCTGTAATGTCCCCATCCAGCCGGTAGAGCTGGCAGGGCGGCAGGCTGTTTTCCGTGCAGGGAGGGCGCATGCCGCCGGAGGCCCGGGTGAGCTCCAGCTTCCAAGGACCTTTCCGGATGGAAAAGGAGCCATCGGCGCTGTGGTGCACCATGGTGTCGCGCACCGGCTGGACGCCTCCCTCCAGCATGGGAAGAAGGGAGATGGAGTCCTCGCCTGCGTTGTCCCCATAGACTGCGCCGGAAATCTGGGCAAAGGTGGCGAACAGGTCGCTGAGGCACGCCATATTGTCACAGACAGCCCCGGCGGGTATGTGTCCCGGCCAGCGGATGATGAAGGGAATGCGGTGTCCACCCTCCCAGATGTCAGCCTTCCAGCCCCGGTAGACATAGCTGGGATTGTGTCCCTTGGAGATGAGTTCCGGGAAGTTGGCCACAGGGGAACAGCCGTTGTCGCTGGTGAAGATGAGTACGGTGTTGTCCGCGATCCCCTTCTCCTCCAGTTTGTCTGCCAGACGGCCCATGAAGTGATCCACCTGGAGCACAAAGTCCGCATAGGCGTTCAGTCCGGACTTTCCCCGGAATTCCGGGGCGGGGAGCAAGGGACCATGGACTGCCAGGGTGGGGTAGTACAGGAAAAACGGCTCCCCGACATCGGCATAGTGGTCCACCAGGGAGAGAACCTTTTCGTCCAGCTCGGGTACGAGGGCAGCTGGATCAAAGCCTGGTTCGGCAGGACCATACTCCACGTCATAGGGCTGGGAGGCGTCATGACGGGACAGGTGTTTTACGCCGTACATGTGGTCGGGCGGAGCGATGACCCGGTCATTTTCTATGCGGACAAAGGGAGGCTGGTCCAGGGAAGCGGGCGTGCCGTAGAAATAGTCAAAGCCGTGCTGAAGAGGGCCGTCAGAGATGGGAGCGGTAAAGTCGATCCCCTTGAAACAGAGGTCCTGGTCCATGTTCGGATCTCCGTATGTGGCGGGCAGTTCATATCCATTCTTTGTTTTCCAGCCCAGGCCCAGATGCCATTTGCCCACGCAGGCAGTGCGGTATCCCTGGCCGCGGAGCAGGGAGGCCAGCGTTTCCCGGCCCGGTTCCAGCATTGGGAAGGACTGTCCGGGCAGCACACCCTGTTTCAGCCGGGAGCGCCAGTTGTACCGGCCGGTAAGCAGTCCGTACCGGGAGGGAGTGCACAGCGCCGAGGTGGAGTGGCAGTCGGTCAGGCGCATTCCCTGTTCCGCCAGTCGGTCGATGTGTCCGGTATGGATCCGGGACGAAGGGCTCATGCAGGAGATGTCGCCGTAACCCAGATCATCGGCAAACACCAGAATAATGTTAGGCTTGCAGTTGGCTTCCATGGTATACCTCCAATTTATATGTACGATAGAGCAGCCTGCACCCAAAGCTTTTTCATACCAGGTTGAAAAAGTTCGTGTGATTTCTGCCCCCTATTATACAGGATCAGTGCGCTTTCATCAACCTGTCGTGAAGCACCGCCTGGAAAAACTGACACAGCGTGTTCCATCGGGCAATTTTGTTTTCTGACGAGCAACCCGAAACGCAGAATTTATGGTATACTGTTTCTGAGGAGAAGGATAGCCCGCCTTGCGGACAGATCCCAAGGAAAGGCTCAAGACAACGTGCAGGAGGAGAAGCTTATGATTGGAGCAATTGTCGGCGATATTGTGGGATCCGTATATGAGTGGCACAACATCAAGACAAAGGAATTTCCCCTGTTCCGGGATGACTGCTTCTTTACGGATGATACGGTCATGACCTGTGCGGTGGCGGAGGCAATCATGCAGGGCGGAACGGAAGATGACTTCATCGATGCGATGAAAAAATACGGCAGGATGTATCCGAGCGCTGGATATGGACGCAATTTTGCAAGATGGCTGCGTTCAGACAGCCGGGAGCCCTACAACAGCTTTGGAAATGGCGCTGCGATGCGGGTTTCTCCCTGCGCCTGGGTCATGGACTGCGGGTTCTGCGCCCGGACCGGCATATGGCCGTCAGCGGGTAGGAATTTGGCGGTGCGGTCCGCCAAAGTGACCCACAATCACCCGGAGGGAATCGCAGGGGCGCTGGCAGTCACTGATGCGATTTTCTTGTGCCGTTATTATTTCGGCGGCTGGTGCGGAGACTATGAGGAGCCGATCAACGAAGATCCGGCGGAATGCAAGCGGCGTATCCGGAATCACATTGAACGGGAGTATGGCTACAATCTGTCCAAAACACTGGACGAGATCCGGCCCGGATATGAATTCGATGAAACCTGCCAGGGATCGGTTCCCCAGGCAATCCTCGCATTTCTGGAAAGCCGGGATTTTGAGGATGCCATCCGGAACGCCATCTCTCTGGGCGGCGACAGCGATACAATAGCAGCCATCACCGGCAGCATCGCGGAGGCGGCGTACGGTATTCCCGGATGGATTCAAGAAAAAGCACGGTCCTGTCTGGACGCACCGCTGATGGATGTGGTCAACCGCTGGAACCAGTTTCTCGCGGCTGCAGGATAAGGAAAACAGAGCGGAGCACCCAGATCCTCGGATCCATGGGTGCTCCGTTTCTCGCAAGGTGAGGCCCCTCAGAAAATTTTGTGTAAGCGATTTTCGACAAAAGCAAGAATATCACGTGTATGCTGAGCATGATGGGGCT
>CALWXG010000097.1 GCA_944385435.1 uncultured Oscillospiraceae bacterium | reverse complement strand
GGTGATATTCTTGACTTCCCCAGGATCCTTTATACTGTCATATCCCGTCGTTTACACAGAATTTTCTGCGGTCTCCCCGATGCTGTCTTACAGGTTATCCTGTATATATTTTCTGTCTTCTTTGCTCAGCTCCAGTGTGTCAGCCACTTCGTCAAAGCTCATGCCGCGCGCCATGAGTTTCTTAACATTTTCGAGCAGGTTTTTCAACCGCCCCTCCGCACGTCCCTCAATACGTCCCTCCTCACGGCCTTTTGCCAGCCCTTCTTGGAAGCTTTCGTTCGTCAATTCTTCCATGATACGGCACATACTGCTCACTCCTTTGTCTGTGTCTTTGTATTTTGCCACTTCATCGGCAAGAATTTCGCTGTTCATATCCTTCGGGTCAGCACAGAAGAAGTCGTGCATGACCGACCTGATCGGGTCATTGCCCCTATACTGCCCGTTCGCATAGATGATATGCGCTTCATCCTGCGGCAACGTGCGGATCGGGAGCTGTGTACAGCCAACATTCTGAAAGATTACGCGCATGAATGTGTCATCGATCAAGCGAAACTGTTGAATCTGGTCATAGTAGGGGATATGTTTGACTCAAAGCGTTCCGACTCATCTGTACCCCATCCTTGTTCTCTTGTTCTCGATCTCCTGGCTACATTCTATATGGAAGTTGTGTACATTTCAAGGACTAAGTGGTTGGATATTTGAGTTTCTTCGAGGATTTCTGCCTTGTTATTACCGTTCCGGTTCTCAGCGGGGAACTGGCTGAGGACTTCTCTGCACTACGCTTCTGACCCGGTGGTCCTTCGGAGATCACACCATCCCCCGACAATATGCGGGAACTGGTTTTCTGGAAACGAGCCAGAGGACGGGTATTGCAGTCTGACCCATACGGGAATGGGAAGCGGGAACCGACGGGTGGAAAGTTCACCGCAAAACCGCACCGGCGAGGAGATTGCCTATGGCGGTGGCAGCCTTCTGCTGGCTTGGGTGGTGATGTGGGCATAGGTGTCCGGGGACATCGACCAGCCCGAAGGGGAGGGGGACGCCCCGCTCTCCCGGGCCTCGCGGAGGAATGCCTGGAGCTGTTCTGCCGGGAGAATTTTCATCTCCTGGTGTTCCAGCCTGGGGAGGGCGCAGTTTTCCGCCGGATTGCCTGGGATCAGGTTCTGAGCTGTGGCAAAGTACAGGGCGGAGGAGATTCCGCACCGCGCTTTGAAGGGATACGGAAGTGAGCCGGGGAGCTAAGGGCAGTCCAGGCAATGCAGGGGGATATAGAGTTCGGTTGCCCTGCGTGAAATTCGACAGTTGTGAACGGGAAAAGAGCCGCAACCTCTTGAGAATACAGGAGGTTGCGGCTCTTTGCAATGCCGTGGAATGTTGTATGTGGTGTGTCAACACCGGGGGGTGACTATATCGCAGCCGGTGTTCCGTTTCGGATGCCTCTTCACATGGGGGCGAGATGGACGGAGGCCCATTCGGTTGCGCGGGATCCTGCTTTAGGGAACGAGGATGCTCCCAATCAAATTTCCCTCTGTCATTTCCGAAAGGTCAGGCTTTGGGCGGCATGATTTTTGCGCTCCCGATGACGACCTGAATTCCATCCTGATTGGTACAGACAGTATCCAACTCTGCCCGATTACGTTCCAGGTTGAGAGAACGGACTGTAACAGTGGCCGTGATCGTATCTCCGATGTGTACCGGGGAGCGGAAAGAAAGTTCCTGTCCGAGATAGATGGTTCCCGGTCCCGGCAACTGCATTCCGATTACAGCAGAGATCAGGCCCGCAGACAACATGCCGTGGGCGATTCGTCCGTGAAATTGGGTCTGGCGGGCAAACTCTTCATTGATGTGAGCGGGGTTCAAATCCCCGGTGACACCAGCAAAGGTGTAGACGTCGTACTCGGTGATGGTTTTGGAGAAAGAGGCGGTCTGTCCCACCTTGAGCTGATCAATTGTAAAACCGTTCATAATCAGAATACCTTACGGGTCAAACCGTAGATCTCGCGGGCTTCATCGGGGGTGGCGGGCTCCAGATTGTTCAGTTCCAGCAGCTTCACGGCACGCTCCACCAGTTCAACATTGGATTTGGCAAGCACGCCACGATCCATATACAGATTATCCTCCAGACCCACGCGCAGGTGGCCGCCCATCGCGATGGTGGCCATCATGATAGGAAGGTGGCCGGCAGAAATGCCGCAGGCGGCCCAGGTGGAACCTTCGGGCATGATGCTGCGCAGATGAACCAGGTTTTCTACGGTGCTGGTCATGCCGCCGGCGCAGCCGAGCACGATTTGATAGTGGCAAGGGGCTTTCAGGATCCCCTTCTTCATGTAGTAAATGGTGTTGTAGATCATGCCGGCGTCAAAAACCTCGATCTCAGGCTTGACGTTGGACTCCTGAAGGGCAAGGCCCAGCTTTTCCAGGAAGCGGGGAGAATTTTCAAAGATGGTGCGGTGCTGCCAGTTGAGAGTGCCTGCGTCGTAGGAAGCCAGCTCGGGCAGCAATTTCTGGATGGGTTCGATACGCTCCTCATCAGGACCGCACTCCCGGCCGGAACTGGTGATGTTGATGCACACGTCACAATCCTTGTGAGCGCGGATGCGGCCAACGATGTCCTCATACAGCTCGCCCCGGATGGAGGGGGTGCCGTCTGCCTCCCGGGCGTGGATATGGACGATGGCGGCGCCAGCCTTCCAGCAGTTGTATGCCTCTTCGGCGATTTCCTCGGGGGAATAAGGTACGGCAGGATTCATATCCTTGGTGGGCCAGGAGCCGCAAAGGGCGGCAGTGATGACGCGCTTTTTCTTCAGATCAGACATGGTAGTTCTCCTTTCAATCGGTGAAATTTGTTGGAGGGATGATCTCTGCCATATTGATCGTGCAAACCGCGTGCCAACTTATCCGGGCCAATCTCACGTCAGATGAAGTCGAAAACAAATTTTAAGTCGAATTCGACTCAACAAAAATCGAATCCGACTTAAATCGTGGGCATTTTTCAAGGCACAAAGGACATTGAACTTACAAATGAAATTTTTGTTTGCGGCGCATAATGGACGCTTGGCTGGTCCCCAATGCAGCGGCAGCCTTGTAGGAATTTTTGTATTTTTGAAGCGCATAGCTGACATAATCCCGACCGCACTGATCCAGATACTGCTGAAGAGAAATATGGTCGGCGATCATCCGTTCATAGCGGGCTGCAATGGCAGGAGAATAGAGGGTGCTGGTGTCTGTATTTCCAGGCGTTGAACTCTCTGTGTTGCCGGGTTCCAGGAAAGAGGAAACATCCGGAATTGCAATCTGATATCCCATGCTCATTACCACGGAGCGCTCCACAAAGTTTCGCAGTTCCCGCACGTTCCCAGGCCAGGAATATTGGGAAATCAGTTGGAGCGTCTGAGGGCTGAATGCCTTTGTTTTCGCATATTTCCGGCAAAACAGCTCCAGAAAGTGTTGGGCCAGGGGGATTATGTCCTCCTGACGTTCCCGCAGGGGGGGCAGATGGATGGGGATCACGGCCAAACGGTAGTAGAGATCGGTCCGGAACCGCTTTTCGTCAATCAGTTTGATCAGGTCTTCATTCGTGGCAGTGAGCAGGCGAAAGTCCACTTTTTTTGACCGGGTGGATCCCACGCGCTGAATTGTCTTTGTCTCCAGTGCGCGCAGTACTTTTCCTTGGAGATTTAAAGGCAGAGAATTGATCTCATCCAGAAAAAGGGTGCCGCCGTCAGCCGCTTCAAACAAGCCAACTTTCCCACCCGCCGCAGCGCCGGTGAAAGCCCCTTTTTCATATCCAAAAAGTTCTGCCTCAAGCAACGTTTCCGGTAAAGAGGCACAGTTGATCACCACCAAAGGCTTGTCTGCCCGTGGGCTGGCATCGTGGATATACTGTGCCACCACTTCTTTGCCGGTGCCGGATTCCCCCGTGATGAGCACAGCGGAATCCACGGCCGCCACGGTGGCGGCTGCGGAGAGTACCTCCTGCATAATAGGGCTCTCAGCGATGACTGCACTTCCCTTCACAGGCGGAGGGGTTCCCCGTCCGGTGAATGAGGAGATGAAGTCTGCCTGATTGGCCTGATAGTAGAGCTGATTCAATTTGTCCAGAGGGCGGGTGACGGCCAGGATGTTTCTGATTTTCCCGAAATCATCGAAAATGGGTGTGGAAATGACCAGCTGGCGAAATGCGTCCCGGCCATAGTTCTGTGTGTCCAGAACATCCTGAAACATAACCACCTGGCGTTTCTCGCGATAGACGATATCCGAGATGCAAAAATTGATTTGTCCGGTATTCAAGAAGTCGCGGACATTGTAGTTCAGCAATACGTTTTTGGGCATGTTGAGGGCCTGCACATAAGCGCTGTTGACGAAAATGTAGTTTCCCTTATCATCCAGAACATAAATGCCGTCGGGGAGGTTGTCCAGGATGGCTTCCAGGAATCGGATCTGGTCCATAAAAGTTACCTCCTGTATCTGCTTCGGAATCCTTTGGCCACAGTATAGCAGACAGAAGAACACTTGTCACGGGATCAAAGCCATTATGTTGGCACGCGATTTGCGGCTTAAACAGATTGCCAATATAAAAAAGGAGGTCACTTCTGATGAAAGTTGCAATTCTGGGCTGCGGGGCCATGGGTACTGTTCTTGGTGCCTACATGACCAAAAATGGCTGTAACGTGGAGATGATCGACAGTTACGAGGCGCATGTGAAGGCTCTGAACGAAAGGGGAGCACACATTGTGGGAACCGTGGACTTCACGGTCCCGGTCAAGGCCATCACTCCGGAACAGATGGACGGCATCTATGACATTGTCTTCCTCTTCACCAAGCAGACCGCCAACGACGCAGTGCTGCCCAACCTGCTTCCCCACCTGGGACCGGACAGCACGGTGTGTACCCTCCAGAACGGTGTGCCCGAGCCCTTTGTGGCCAGTTATGTGGGGGAGAAACGCACGGTAGGCGGTACCGTGCTGTGGGGAGCCACCTTCGTGGGTCCTGGAGAGTCTGAGCTGACGCAGGATCTGTCCCGTAATGACCATCTCTTTGAGATCGGCGAGATGGACGGCTCCATCGGCCCGCGGATCAGGAAGGTGGCTGAGGTTCTGGGCTACATGGGCCCTGCCGCCGTGTCTGACAGCTTGATGGCTTCCCGCTGGGGCAAGCTGATCAACAATGCCTGTATGAGCGGCATGTCCGCTGTCTGCGGCGCCACATTCGGCGGCGTGCTGGACAATGACGTGGCCCGGGCATGCCTGAGTTATCTGGGCCGGGAGGTCAAGAAGTGCTGTGAGGCGGCCGGCTACAAACTGCCCACACTTCTCCACGAGCAATCCCCCGACACGCTGGACATTGTGGACCAGGCCATGTTCAATGCCGATCAGGAGATGTTCCTCACCATGTACTCTGATATGCGCACTGCCAAGGCCAGCATGCTTCAGGATCTGGAAAAGGGCAAGCCCACAGAGGTGAAGATGATCAATGGCTATGTTTGCCAGACCGGCGACAAATATGGAATTGACACTCCGTTCAACGACAAGGTGGTGGAAATCGTCACCAAGATTGAACAGGGTGAGTTGCCCCTTTCTATGGACAATGTGAACTTCTTTGACCGCAAACTGTTTGATTACGAGCTTTATCACTGCTGATCTGAGAAAGAATACAACCTAAAATCATTCAGAAAGAGAGGATAACTCCATGTCTGCGATTGGAATCATTGGCCTGTTGCTGGCCATCGCAATCCTGATTTTCGGCGCATACAAGGGTTTGGGGGCTTTGCCCCTGACCCTGATTGCCGCACTGGTGGCCATTGTGTTCAACGGCATCCCTCTGTGGGAAGGTTTTGCCACCCATTACATGGCAGGTTATACCAGCGCCTACATGAGCTACTTTCTCATGTTCGCCTGCTCCGCTCTGTACGCCAAGCTGATGGATGAGTCCGGCTGCGCCACCGCCATTGGGTACAAGTTCATTGACTGGTTCGGCCGAAAGAATGTCATGCTGGTGTGCATCCTCATTGTCTCCGTACTGACCTACGGCGGCGTGAGTCTGTTCGTGGTGGTGTATGCTGTGGCCCCCATCATGTTTCTGCTGTTCAAAGAGGCGAATCTGCCCCGTCACCTGACCATGGCCTGCCTGATTGTGGGTGCGGCCACCTACACCATGACCACCCTGCCCGGCACACCGCAGCTCACCAATGTGGTGCCCACAGAATATCTGGGAACCACCATGACCGCGGCTCCGGTGCTCAGCATCATCTGCACTGTGGCCCTTTTTGCCTTGTGCCTGCTCTACTGCACCTGGGCCAAGAACAAGGCGGTGTCCAAAGGCGAGGTCTGGTCCTATCCTGACAACGTGGACCCCGCGCTCTACGAGATCCGAGACCGCAGTCAGCTGCCTCCCGCCTGGAAGGCGTTCCTGCCCATCATAGTGCTGCTGCTGATTATTATTGTGGGCAGCCGCTTTGTGACGGATTCCACCATGCTGGCCACCTGCGCCATGCTGCTGGGCGCGATTCTGACTTATGTGCTGAACTTCTCCAAACTGAAGGGGAAGGACTGGAAAGCTCTGTTGGGCGACGGCCTGGGTGGCGGTATTTCCGGTATCGGCGGTCTGGCTGCGGTGCTGGCCTTCGGGACCGTGGTACAGAACTCGGATGCGTTCCAGAACATTGTGAACTGGGTGCTGAACCTGGATATGAACCCCTATGTCCGTGGTGTTTTCGCGACCAGCGTGTTCTCCGGCATTACCGGTTCCTCTTCCGGCGGCCTGCGGCTGATGTACCAGTCCCTGGCGGATACGTTCCTCACCTCCGGCTGTGACCTGGGGATCCTCCATCGCCTCACTTCCATTGCCGCCGGCGGTCTGGATACCCTGCCCCATTCTCCCGGCCTGTTCCTTATGTTCAGCGTCCTGGGTCTCAACCACAAGACGGCCTACCGGCATGTCTTTGCCTGCAGCGTGTGCATTCCCGTCCTGGTCGTGGTGGTTGCAACAGCTGTGTGCGTCCTGTTCGGCATTTAATCCGGCTTGTTTTGAATTTGGAAAATCACACCGATGGGGGGTTATGAAACTGGCTGATGAAAAATGGAACATTACTTCGCTCTGTTTGGGACAGATGACCTTGCCCCGCACGGCGTTCAGCGGTGAGTTGGATCCCGATCTGAAGATTGACATTCCGATCCTTGGATTTTTGCTGCGCAATGGCAGGGAAACTGTGCTGGTGGACACGGGCATGCGGGCTGAATATTTTGAGCAAATGGCCATTGGCGATGTGAAGCCCAGGGGAAGCACAGAAATTCTCCTCCACGCATTGGAACAAGAAGGGCTTAAGCCGGAGGATATTGACACGGTGATCTACACTCATCTGCACTATGACCACAGCGGGAACGCGGACCTGTTTCCAGATGCCGTGACTTATGTCCAGAAGACGGAGTATGACAATATGCTCAATCCCTATCCATTCCAACAGGCCAGGATGGACTACTTTCCCGATACACCAGGACGATTGGCCCGAATTAAGCGCCTGATTCTGGTGGATGGAGATCTGAAACTTTCCAACGGCCTGGAGCTTTACCTGACGCCGGGGCATTCCAGAGGCGGTCAGACCATTGTAGTGCCTACCCCCAAAGGGCGCTTTGTTCTGACCGGAGACAATCCGGCCACCCGGTATTGCATATTTGCAGATATGAACCGCATGACCTTGATGGATGGAACTGTCCTCGAGATTACTCCGGATCATACGGTTCCGCATCTGACCGGGCGATTCACCACGGATCACTTTTCTTTCTATGACAGTGTCCGAAAACAGTTGGCTTTGGCGGAAAAACCCGAGCCGCAGTATTTTCTTCCTTCGCACGATACGGAGGTCGCATATCTTCATCATTTCGGTTGAGACGCATCGCAAGGTCGAGAGGATATCCCAGCTCGCCTGGTAACTCTGCTCGAGAATATGTGTGTGAAGCCTCCCGGCTGTTTTGCGAAAGGTGCTGGACGACCGCCGGCTTGTCCTGAGAACAGTTTCCTGTATTGCGGTGACTACGGGGCAGGCCGGCGGTCCGTTGATTGCTTTGCCGTATGGAATGCAGTGTGATGATGCACGGCATTGTTTTTTCACCTATAGAGAATCTACAAAAAGGGACTCTGGTACGCTCTGTTGCCTGGAGCCGGAGTTCCGGAACGGTAATACTGAACAGGAGGACGATTTCATGGACTTTCATTTGACGAGAGAACAGGAAATGCTGCGCAAGATGTACCGCG
>CALWXG010000096.1 GCA_944385435.1 uncultured Oscillospiraceae bacterium | reverse complement strand
TGGGGACGGACAGTGCGACGTCTGCTCGTACAGTATGAGTGTCACCGTGACCTGGAATGCCTCGGCCAACGGCGGCACCGTCAACGGCCAGAACAGCGTCACCACCTCTGTCACAGCGGGGAGCACCGCCGCCGTGCCGGGATACACCCCCGTCAAGGCGGGCCACAGCTTTAAGGGCTGGTATACCAGCGCCAGCGGTGGCAGCCTGTATAATACCGTGACCGTGACGTCGGCCCGGACCTTCTATGCCCAGTTCACCGCCAACCGCTACACGGTCACCTGGGATTGTGGAGATGGCCAGGCCCAGACCACCAGCCAGACCTATGGCCAGCCTCTGACTCTGCCCAATACGCCCGGCAAGCCCGGATATACCTTTGCGGGTTGGTACACCGCCCAGACCGGGGGAACCCAGGTGACGGCCGGCACTGCCTATACCACTGCGGGCCCCACCACGTACTACGCCCGTTGGGAGGCCGGCCGGTACAACATCACCTGGGACCTGGGGGATGGACAGACGCAGACCACCCGGCAGACCTACGGCGAGAAGCTGGTCCTGCCCTCCCAGCCGGTGCGGGACGGCTACACCTTCCTGGGCTGGTTCACCGATGCCGAGGGCGGTGAGCAAGTGACCGGGGACACTGTTTACACGGCCACAAGCCCCACCACGTACTACGCCCGTTGGGAACTCATCCCGGTGTTCTCCGTGACGGTACCGGTGACCCTGGCCCTGACGATGAGCGAACAGGGCGAGGTGTACGCCGCCAGCAACGCGGAGGTAGTAAACCACTCCACAGCGGCAGTCCAGGTGACCGGAGTGACGGTGTCCGCCGTCAACGGCTGGACCCTGGTGCCCTACGGCACTGATATGGCCAGCCAGAAGGTGGACAGCCGGCGCATCGGTTTCTCCCTCAACGGTTCGAAGACAGCGGCGGAGGGCAGTTCCGAGGTACTGGCCCTGACCGGGGACTGGACGGTGCCCCTGGACGGCACACTGCCCCTGGAGTATGATGCGGTGGTATCCGCCCTGTCCCAGCCGGTGGAGGAGCAGGTGCTCAGCGTGACCTTTGTCCTGGAGTGGGCCGTTTGATTGCAGAAACATCCCAATAAGGCGGTATTCAGGCGGCCCTGACACGGGCCGCCTGTTTGTCTGCCTGAGCCAAGGAGGAACAAGATGCTGAAAATGATTGCCGTTGGAAACCTGACCAACGAAGTAGAACTGAAGATGAATGAGGCGGGCGATAAGCCTTATGCCATACTGCGCATCGCCTCGGATCGCCGTTACCGGGATAAAGACGGCAGAAAGCTGACGGATTTCATCTCCGTCAAGGTGCGGGGCAATCTTGCAGAGCGATGTGCCGCATTTGCCCGAAAAGGCTGCAAGGTAGCTATATCTGGGGACTTTGAGACCATCACTTTCGCGAATGAGCCGGACCGCCAGCCCGGTTTCTTGGTCAAAGCCAACGATGTGGAGTTCCTGTCCCCCCGCTGCATCGAGGATACCGCTGCCTTTAAAGAACAGCTCCCCGTATAGGTGCTGTAGGAGCGAGAACTTGGAAAGAAGGTGCTGGGAGATCGAACAAAATCCCCGTAAAGAGATGAATCAGGATACCTTTTGGGCATTGATTCAGGAAGCAAAAACGGCTTGCGGCCAGGACATGGACGCTATGGAGGCCTATCTGTACAATCAGCTTGTCTCCATGGGGCCTGCCGCGGCGGAAGGGTTTCATGACCTCCTGCAGGCGTACGAAGATTTGGCCGATCAATACGGGCTATGGGATGCCGCCAGTATAATCAAGGAACACGGCTGTTCGGATGACGGCTTTATTGACTTCCGCGCCTGGTTGATTGCTCAGGGAAAAGAGGTGTACATGAATGCGCTGCGGGAGCCGGACACGCTGGCGGATGTGGAGCCATACGGCGACTGCTGTTTTGAGTGTCTCTCCTATGTGGGCGATTACGCCTATGAGCAGCTCACCGGCCGCAGCGCCTATGACGAAATGGAACACGATACATTCCGCGCCCTGCGGGAGGAACTGGCAAAAGATCTTGTCTACAGGGACGGCATCCAGTACCCCAGGGAACCGAAGGATCTGCCGCAGTTTCTGCCCCGGCTGTGCGAGAAATACGGCGGACCGGAGCGTTTTCAGGCGATGCCTGCCGCCTGGAACTTCGACCTCCATGAGGTTCGCCGTCTGCTGGACCAGGGAATTCCCCTGAACAAGCCCCTGAAAAAAGAGAAAGGGGGCGGCATGCGGTGAGTGAGGAACTTATCATCGGTGTGGATCACGGCTACGCTGCCATGAAAACCGTCCGCTTCTCCTTCCCTGCCGGACTGGTGGCCTATGACCATGAGCCGTACACCCAGAAAGATGTGCTGGAGTACCAGGGCCGGTACTACGTGGTGGGCAGCAGCAGGCAGTCCCTGCAGAAGGACAAGACCCGGACGGAGAATTACTATCTGCTGACTCTGGCGGCCATCGCCAGAGAGCTGAAGGATCGGAACGCGGAGCGCACCTGCTCTGTCATTTTGGCCGCCGGCCTGCCCCTGACCAGCTTCGGCCGGGATAAGAAGAAGTTCCGCGCCTATCTGCTGCGCAACGGCAAGCCGGTGTCCTTCCGCTATGAGGGCTTGGACTACACCGTCACAATCCGGGATGTGAAGCTGTTCCCCCAGGGCTACGCCGCCGTGCTGACCCAGATGGAATTGCTGGATGAGCCGTCTGTCATCGTGGCGGACATTGGCGGCTGGACGGTGGATCTGATGCGTCTGGACAATCGCATTCCCAACGCCGCCACCTGCCGCAGCCTGGAGTTGGGCATGATCCGCTGCATCGACGAAATCAGTGAACAGGTGCGCCGCGCTCTGGGTTTGTCCCTGACCACAGCGCAGATTGAGTGTGCCCTGCGGGGTGACGCCGGCAGCCTCCCCGCTGAGGCAAAAGGCATGATCCACGCCCAGGCAGAGGCGTACGTTCAGGACCTGCTCTCCGTCATCACAGAGTGCGGACTGGATACCCGTGCCATGCCCGCTATTTTCATGGGTGGCGGAGCGGCGCTCTTAAAGCGCCGTGTTTCGGCCGCAAACGGCCTGTGCCGGCCTGTAATCCTCGATGACGTATCCCTGAACGCCAAGGGATATGAACGTCTTGTGCGGCAGATGTTGGAGCGCGGTACCCATGGCTGAAAAGCGCCGGTTCAACCTTTCCTTCTCCCTTTCCAGACGGGAACACCGGGACGCCTGGAACCGCCTGTCCGCCATTCCGCCGGGCCAGCGTATGGATGCCATATGCCGGATGATCAACGGCTACATGGAACAGCAGGAACTTCTGGAGGCCATCCGCAGAATGCTCCGGGAGGAACTGGCTGACGCAAACCGCACACTGCAGCCGGCGCAGGCCGGGACGGCCGGCGCTGTCGATGGGGACGTCCTCGACTTCCTCCGCACACTGCAGGAAGGAGATGGGTTTCCCTGACACTTGGATTGAAAGACCAGCATTTCGGCGTTGAGGTGGAGATGACCGGGATTACACGGGAGCAGGCAGCACGGGCGCTGGCAGGCTATTTCGGCACCGTGCCCCAACGCAAGCCGGATCCCTATCGGAGCTGGTATGTGCGGGACAATGAGGGGAAAGACTGGCAGCTGAAGAACGACAGCAGTCTGCGCAAGGAACGTAAGACGGAATACGGATACGAGCCGACGGATCTGAACGCATATTCGGTAGAAATGGTGTCGCCCAAACTCACCTATTCTGAACTGCCCAAATTTCAGGAGTGTGTCCGCACCGTTCGCCGGGCAGGCGCGAAGGTGAATTCCTCCTGCGGGCTGCATGTCCACGTGGACGCCGCCAATCACAACCGTCAGAGCCTGAAGAACCTCCTTGGAATCATGTACTCCAAGGAGGATATTTTGTTCAAGGCCCTGAACGTCAATCCAAACCGGGTAAATGCCTATTGCAAAAAAGTACGGGAACCCATGCTGCTTCAGGCCAGGAAACTCTCCTCCGAGGAGACCAAGGACCTGACCCAGTTGGAGCGCATCTGGTATGAAGGTGACGTTGCAAACACCTCTCATTATAACTGGACCCGGTACTATGCCCTGAATCTGCACTCTGTGTTTTACCGGGGCACGGTGGAGTTCCGGTGTTTCAACTCCACACTTCACGCGGGCCGGGCCGCGGCGTATATCAACCTGTGCCTGGCGATTTCGGCCCAGGCAATCGCCCAACGCAGCACGGTGCTGCGGAAAACCAAAAGCGACAATGAACTGTTCACCTTCCGGGTCTGGCTGGTGCGTCTCGGCCTGAACGGCCCGGAATTCAAACATACCCGGGACCACCTGCTGGCCAACCTGGAGGGCGACAGGGCCTGGCGTTATGACAAAGACCGCTATGAAAAGAAAAAAAGTCTGCATCAGGAGGATCAACGATGAAAATCAAAATCGAAGAGCAGGAATACGAGGGAACCGGCATTGAGATCATGGATCAGCTGCGCGGTCTGGTGTTTGATCCGCTGGAGTTCCCGGATACGGAGAGTTATATCCGCTTCCTGCAGGGAAACGCTATGCGGACCACTGGCCTGGACTTCCCTCTCCCCCCGGGAGATCCGGAACGCCAGGCCAGGGCCATTTTCGCACAACTGGCCAAAGTGGGTGCACTGGTGCTTCTGGAGGAGTGACCATGCCGGATACACTGTACTTTGCCTATGGCAGCAACCTCAATCTGGAGCAGATGCAGGAGCGCTGTCCCCAGGCCCAGCCGGCAGGTCCGGCGATCCTGGAAAACTACGCACTGCTGTTCCGGGGCCGCAGCAATGGATACGGGCTGGCAACCATCGAACCGCAGGAGGGCAGCCGGGTCTACGGCCTGCTCTGGCGCCTGACCCCCGATAACGCCTGCGCACTGGATCAGTATGAGTGCTATCCCAGGCTGTATGGCAAAGCGCTGGTTACCGTACGCACCGAAATCGGGGAGACCACGGCTGCAGCATACGCCATAGACCACGAACTGTTCCAGACCCCCGCGATTCCACTGCCCGCATACTACGGTGCTATTCTGGAGGGATACCGGCAGAACGGCCTGCCGGTGCAGTATCTGGATGCGGCACTGAAGCACACCCGGAACGAGCTCCGTCAGGACCGGCTGTTTCACCTGTCTCAGACCCCGGAGCTTGCCGCCGGGAGCGTAAAATCGAATCACCGGAGAAAGAGGCAAGAATATGAGCGATAGAACAGAAAACCTGACGGTCCTGGTGGTAGAGCCCATGCGGAAACCGCAGGTCCGGGAAATCACAGGCGACCTGGGCAGTATGCAGGCTGTAGTCGGGGGCGCAATTGAACTGGTTTACCCCTTCCCCGAGGATCCCGTGGCCTTGATCTGCCACGAGGAGGGGAAGCTGATTGGACTGCCGCCCAACCGGTTTTTGCGGCTGAAAAACGGGCAGCCCTACGACGTGGTCTGCGGCACCTTTTTCCTGGCTGGGGTTGAGGAAGACCGGCTGGTCTCCCTCAGCCGGGAGCAGCTTGAGAAATACAGCAGCATGTACAGCCGTGAGGTCCTGCTGCAGGTTCCCAGAGACAAAGGACCGGGAAGAAACGGCAGGAGGAAAACCGATGAGCAATTTCTTTGAGCAGGAACTGAGGAAACTGTTTGGAGACGGGGCTGTGATCCATGATCCCGTTTTTGTGGGCCGCGCCTGTTTGGGCGGCCTTGACGCGGGCCGGCAGGTGCGGGCGGAATTTGTGACCATGGGCTATGCAGACCATTATGAAGCCCTCCGTCTTACCCTGCTGGACAACGACCTGGGCGTGGTGGATAAACTGACGCTGCGGCTGAAGGATGTGTGGGGCAAGAAAGCGATCCCCAACAACCCCAACCTGAAAAGCGGGGTCAATCCCCACATCTGGGTTGATGGGGACAGGATCGATTGGTATGCCTATCATCCGACACCGGCAGATTTTCAGGCGCTCCGTCAGGCGGCCAACGAGTATCTCCGCACCTTCCGGGAGAGAACTTCGGAGCGCATCCTCAGCGTCCCCAAGCTGGTCTACCTCTGCGTCCCGTTCCGGGGCGGCGCGGAGGGAGACCTCGAATTTGCCCGGCAGAAGGCCCAGGAGGTCTTCCAGGCCGGCGGCATCCCGGTGTGTCCCTGCCTCATGTTCTCTTCTTTCGCGGACCCGGGAGATCCCAGGCAGGAGCAAGCCATCCAGGACGCCGGCCTCGGGCTGATGGGAGTCTGCGGACAGGTCAATGTGTACGGCTCCCTCTGGACGGAGGGAATGTGGGCTGAAATCAGGCGCGCAGAAGCCCTGAATATACCGGTTGTAATCACGGAAAAGGGACCTGAAAAAGCGCAGCCCCGTCCCAACCTGGGACGGGACAGATAGGAGGGATTATGGCAGAAATCCGAACCATTACAACAGACGATTTGCGGCAGATGCGGGACCGGGAGGGCCTGATTCTCCAGGGCTGCGGCGGTGACCCGCAGGAGTGGGTGGACGGCTTCAATGAACTGCTCACCAAGGCTGGCATTCTGCTGGACGGCAGTAAATTTGAAGCAGCGTCCGTATTCCAATACGACGGGCTGACAAATCTCCTGTTCGCCTTTGACGGTGTCAAACTGGATATGGGCAGGCTGGCCGCATGGCGGCTCCAGACGTATGAACAGTTCGGAGGGACCTGGCTGCCCGATTACGTTCCCAACCGGCTGGGTGGTTTTATCCGGGAGCAAGAGCCTGCACACCCCAAAATGAATCTGGTAGGCCATGACGGGAACATCTTCGGCATTCTTGGCAGGGCCTCTCGCCTGCTGAAAGCAGCCGGGCAGCAGGAACAGGCGGACGAGATGTTCCGCCGTGTCACCAGCTCCGGCAGCTATGAGGAGGCGCTCCGCATCGTGAGCGATTATGTGGACACCGAGCTGTCCGGTCAGACGCCTCCTCTCAAATCTCATCATTATAATAAGAAAGGAACTCCTGCCCATGAACGTTGACCCCCAATGGGAGATTCTTCAAGGCGACGCGCTAAAGCTGCTCCGGGACTTCTCTCCCGGTACCTTCGATGCGGTGATTACCGATCCGCCCTACGCCTCCGGGGGCCGCACCCAAGCGGAGAAGATCCGGGCTACCGATAAAAAATATTCCAGCATGGGTAAGAATGCACCGCCACCGTTTGAGGGCGACGCAAAAGATCAGCGCTCCTGGACCCGCTGGGCTGCGGAATGGCTGTATGAAGCGCGGCGGGTCTGCAAGCCGGGTGCTCCGGTCTGCGTCTTTATCGACTGGAGGCAGCTGCCGGCTGCCACCGACGCGCTGCAATGGGCTGGCTGGATCTGGCGTGGCACTGCAGTGTGGGACAAGGGCAACAGCCGGCCCCAGATGGGCCGGTTCCGTCAGCAGGCGGAATACATTCTCTGGGGCTCCAACGGCGATATGCCCATCAGCCGTCCGGTGCCCTGTCTCCCTGGTGTGTTTAAGTATGGCAACCCCCAAAACCGCATTCACCTGACGGAAAAGCCGCTCCAGCTCATGCGGGACATTGTACAGATCACGACGCCGGGCGGCAAAATTCTGGATCCCTTCGCGGGGAGCGGCTCCACGGTACTGGCAGCTGTCCTGGAGGGCTACTCCGCCGTTGGGATGGAACTTTCCGACGCCTACGCAGCCTTAGCCATAGAACGGATCCGAAAGGCATTGGCACCGGAGAATCAGGACGTCCAATGACACGTCCTTACCCGCACATTCGGCTCAGGAATACGTCTAATGACACACCCTTATCTGCGCATTCGTCTCCGGAAGACGTCTAATGACACGTCTTAACCAGGGAAAATCCGTCCTCATCCACATAAGGTATCATTCAGAAGCATCCTGCCGTCTGAAAAGCGCTGCGCGGCCTCACTGCAAAGACGCCTCCGCCAACGGCGGAGGTAACGCAAGCATAGCGCGGATGTACATCCGTGCGCTTGCCGGAGAACACCCCCGTCCCCTATGCCGCTGAGAGCGGAATCAGTATAGCCCAAGGAATCATTCAAACAGAGATCACGGTTGACACACCCTATTTAATAGGGTATAATAAGACAGGAGAGTGAGAAGATTGACAAGGATATTTGTGGAGCTGCCGTCCTTCCGAAACGACTGGAAGGCACTGGGGCTGACGGACGCGGATCTGCGAAGGCTGCAGGAAGAACTGCTGGCTGACCCCCATGTGGGGAAGGTGATGCAGGGCACCGGTGGTGTTCGGAAGATGCGGTTCGCCTTTGAGAACAGGGGAAAAAGCGGCAGTGTCCGGGTGATTTACGTGGACTTTGCGGTCTGGGAAAAACTATACCTGCTGACGGCATATCCGAAGAGCGAAAAGGATAATCTAACAAAAACGGAG
>CALWXG010000095.1 GCA_944385435.1 uncultured Oscillospiraceae bacterium | reverse complement strand
ATGTTGATCTTCACGTCCTTGTAGTGGACGGCGGTGTTCTTGGCCAGGATGGTGATGCCCCGCTCCCGCTCCAGGTCGTTGGAGTCCATGACCCGCTCCACGGTGGCCTGGTTCTCCCGATAGATGCCCCCCTGCTTGAGCATCTCATCCACCAGGGTGGTCTTGCCGTGGTCCACGTGGGCGATGATGGCGACGTTCCTCAGTTTTTCGTTTCGCATAGTTATCTCCTTCACTGTACGGCAAGACCACGCGGGGCCCCGCGTCAGCGGGGCGCGTCGGCTGGCGCGTACAAGTATTTTACGAAGTAAAATCTTGGCGCAGGTGGAATTCACTTCCGCCGAGCATTCAGATCAAATGGGGTCCCCGCAGGGCGTCAGCCCTGTGGGGCGGTCTTACCGTGGTCAACATGGGCGATGATGGCTACGTTTCTCAGTTTCTCGTTTCGCACAATAAAACCCTCTATTCCAAAAGATAGACTCTTGCTGCACAAAGCACAATTTAACATTATAACGGCACTTTCTGCGGATTGCAATGGGCGGATGGCTGAATCCGGGGACTTTTTGGAAAAATTCTTGTGCGCCGTTGACATATGGGGGAAGATTCGTTACAATAGGAAGGCACTGAATATATGCAGTCCGGCTGGAATGCCGCCGCCTGGAGAGACCTGCGGAAATCGGTGCAGCAGCGGGACTTTGCCCGCGGCAGGTGCTGCTGCCCACGTACAATAATTGAATAAAAACAGAATAAATATTCAAATGCCCCCGTACCTCACCGGGATAGAGGGTCCGCCTCCTAAGCGGAATGTAGTGAGTTCGAGTCTCGCCGGGGGTGCCAAAACGGCGTGATTTCAGGAGAAAAATCCGGAAATCACGCCGTTTTTTTTGTTGGCACGAGCAGCAGACGGCCAGGGAATACAATGTATAAAAAAACACGATGTGAATAAATGATGTGTGCATTTCGAAGGAAGGTGGCCAGTTCTTTCTGCTCTGTCGCCCAGGGCTTCCTGCGCCATGCGCTGTGCTGTGCATTCAGACCGCATTCCCGCTTTTTGACGCCCGTGCCGGCAGAAGGGAGACGATTTTCTGGACGGACCGGATGCCGGGAACGAAAGCAGGCAAGCTGTTTCAGCAGCAGGTCTCACGGGATATACTTCATTCCCCACTGCAGAATGGCGTAAAATACCGGCAGAAGATCCTGCCCCTTTTGCGTCAGCGAGTACTCTACCCGCAGGGGCATCTCATTGTACTGGACGCGCCGCACCAGTTCGTTTTTTTCCAGTTCCTTGAGCGCATTGGTCAGCGCCGTATTGGTGATGGGCTGCAGCATCCTTTTCAGGTCTCCAAACCGCATGGGCGATTGGATGAACAGCTCATAGAGGATCTGGAGTTTCCATTTGCCCTGCAGCATCTGCACCACCGGCATGACCGGGCAGTTGCCCTGTTCGGTCAGGATCACGCTGCTCACTTTCTCCTTGAACTCTTCATAGGTCATAGTCATAAAGAATGCTCCGTTTCCGAATGGTATAGTCTCTGATACCAGATACAAATGATTTGCGTACTTGATTGTAAATAACAATCAGGTATAATTATTGTATCAGTAAACGCAGTCCCCGTCAATCTCTGAATCATTCTGAAGGAGGATGGAATCCGATGAAAGAACTGAACATCATGGAGGCAACGGTCTGTACTTCCCCAAATCCCCTGACGCTGATCTGTTCCCGGAATGAGGACGGCAGCACCAATTTGGCGCCCATTTGTTTTGTCTCCTATCTCTCTTTTAATCCGCCTATGGTGGGGTTTGCCGCCGGGAAGCAGTCCCACACCGGCGAGCGCGTCCGGGAGACCGGATCGGTCATCATCACGGTTCCCGGCGAGAGCCTGGCCGGTGCGGTGGTGGCCTGCGGCACTTCCACTGGCGCGGCTGTCAACAAAGTTGCCGAACATCACATTGAAATGCAGGCAGTGGAGGGCTCTGACATCCAGATTCCGGCGGATACAAAGCTGGCCATGGTGGCGACGCTGGAGCAGACGCTGGAGACAGGGGACCATATCCTGCACATCTGCCGGGTGGAAAAATTCCTGGGTGATGAGAGCAGGAAGGGCCTGTACGCCTGGAACGGCTTTGGGAAGGTTGCTCCCGCAGTGGAGGGCTGAATTTTCACATCGTAAGGGGGCGGGCGCAGTGGCTGTCTGCATCAAGGACTGCATTCAGAATCTGAATCTGGTGATCGGCTGTACCATTGGCTGCAGCTACTGCTACGCCCGGAACAACGTCCGCCGGTTCCGCATGACGGCTGATTTTGCAAGGCCGGAATATTTCCCCAACAAGCTGCGGCTCATGGACAGACTCCGGCCGCAGAACTTTTTGCTCACTGGTATGAGTGACTTTGCCGGATGGGAGGACGTATGGCGGGAGGAGATCTTTGCCAGGATGGCGGGAAATCCCCAGCACCAGTATCTGTTCCTGACCAAGCGCCCGGAGGACGTGCGCTTTGCCTGTGAGCTGGACAACGCCTGGTTCGGCGTGACCGTGACCTCAAGCAGGGAAAAAGGCCGCATCCAGACTTTACGGGAGCACATCCGGGGCCGGCACTACCACGTGACCTTTGAGCCCATGTTTGACGACATCGGCACAGTAGATCTCACTGACATCGAATGGATCGTCATTGGCACGGAGACCGGCCGCAGGAAGGGCAAGGCAGTCTCCAGACCGGAGTGGGTGTGGGGACTGACGGACCAGGCCCACGCCCTGGGTATTCCGGTGTTCATGAAGGAGGATCTGCTGCCCATTATGGGGGAGGAAAACATGGTGCAGGAGCTGCCGGTGGCCTTCTGCCGGGTGTTGGAGGTACAGCGCACATGGCGGAACTCATAGAAAACGGCATCCTGATCCGGGATGTGGAGACCAAAAACATCATGACCAAATCCGCTTTGCCGGTGGGCGGCTATTCGGTGAACCCCTATGTGGGCTGTACCCATGGCTGCAGATACTGCTATGCCTCGTTCATGAAGCGGTTCACCGGCCACACCGAGCCCTGGGGGACCTTTCTGGACGTGAAGCACTGGCCGGCCATCCGAAACCCGCAGAAATACAAAGGGGAGCGGGTGGTCATCGGCTCGGTGACGGACGGCTATCTGCCCCAGGAGGAGCAGTTGGGCAACACCCGCAGACTGTTGGAACAGCTGTGGGGCAGCGGCGCGGAGATTTTGATCTGCACCAAATCTGACCTGGTGGTGCGGGACATCGACCTGCTGAAGGAACTGGGCAAGGTCACCGTATCCTGGTCCATCAACACCCTGGATGAGGCGTTCAAAGACGATATGGACCACGCCGCCGGCATCGCCCGGCGGCTGGACGCCATGAAGCGGGTCTATGACGCGGGCATTCGCACCGTGTGCTTCATCGCCCCGGTCTTTCCGGGCATCACGGATTTTGAGGCGATTTTCCACCGGGTCAAAGACCGGTGTGATCTGGTGTGGCTGGAGAATCTGAACCTGCGGGGAGGCTTCAAGCGGGATATCCTGGACTATATCCGAGAGAAATATCCCCACCTGTTCCCCCTGTACGACGCCATCTACAACAAGGGAGACAGAAGCTACTTCCATGCCTTGGAGGAACAGGCGCAGCGGCTGGCAAAAGAATACGGCTGCCCCTTTGTGGATAACGAACTGCCCTACGGCCGGGCGGAGCCGGGGCATCCGGTGATCGTGGATTACTTTTATCATGAGCAGGTGCGGGGCTCGGAAAACACCGGACGGCGGACCCGGAGGGCGGGAATCGGGGAGGGACCAGCCCTGTGACGGACAGCGAAGGAGACCGGCGGGGCCACTGCAGACGGGATGGTTCTGAATGGACGTAAAATTTCAGTAAAAATGGAGGCAAACCGGCGGAAAGCCGCTGTTTGCCTGCTGAAAGTGAACAGCGGCGTCCCTGCCGTGCTTGCGGCGGGGGCGCTTTTTGGGTATAATAGCATAGAAAGGCCACGGCCCGGACAGGTGCGCCGGAATACCCACACGGAGTGAAAACAGAACCCGGGGACAGGTCAGACGTGTCCTGTCAGACAGTCCCGCGGGTCTGCCGGATGAAGTGCGGAAAGATCTGGAGAACAGGAAGCGGGGTGCGGCATGTTATACCGGAAGACGATGGAGGCCCTGTCCCAGTGCGGGCTTGGCGCGGCCACGGTGATCCTGGCCATGGGCGCCGGCAAACGGGCCGCAGCCGCCATCCACCAGGACCTGTCTGGATCCTCCTCCTGATGGAGGCCCTGTCCCCGTGATGCCGGCCCTTTCGCCGGCTGCCTCCCCTTCTCGTCCAACTGACCTTTGACACTCAGAGCAAAAAACACGACAAAATGGGCAAAGCGGGCCTTCCGGAGCACATGCTCACGAAGGTCCGCTTTCTCCTGTATGCGGCAGGATGTGTGGACAGAGGGAAACCGCAGAATCCATGTCAGCCGGGCAGCAGAAAAGCCCTGGAACCGTTGGGGTTCCAGGGCTCTCTTGTGGTGGACGGTACAGGACTCGAACCTGTGACCCCCTGCACGTCAAGCAGGTGCTCATACCAGCTGAGCTAACCGTCCGTCTCATTACGGGCGAATGCTATTATACCGCCGGGAACTGCACTTGTCAAGCGTTTTTTTTCGTGATATGATGAAGGCCAGCGAAAAAGGAGCGGAACGTGCCGGAGGGGAAAGGCGGAATCCATATGAAATGTGCATTGATAACGGGGGCTTCCCGGGGGATCGGGGCGGCTGTGGCCAGAGAGTTTGCCCGGCGGGGCTGGGCTGTGGCGGTGAACTACTCCAAAAGTGAAGAACGGGCCAACGCTCTGGTGGAGGAACTGACTGCACAGGGCGTTCCGGCCATGGCGGTGCGGGCCGATGTGGCGGATCGGGTGCAGGTTCAGGAAATGGTTGACAATGTGTTAGAAAAATTTTGTCAACTTGACATTTTGATATGTAATGCAGGGGTCTCTGAGGTGGGTTTGGTCAGTGAAATCGACGAGGTGCGCTGGCGGCGGATATTCGGTGTGAATGTGGATGGGGTCCATTTTTGCTGCCAGGCGGTGCTGCCTCACATGATTCACCGCAAGGCCGGCAGCATCGTCACCCTCTCCTCCATGTGGGGGCAGGTGGGAGGGTCCTGTGAGGTGGCCTATTCCGCCACAAAAGGTGCGGTAATTGCCTATACAAAGGCCCTGGCCAAGGAGGTGGGGCCGTCAAACATCCGGGTGAACTGCGTCGCGCCGGGGGTGATTGACACGGAGATGAACGGCCGTCTCACCCGGGAGGACCTGGCCGCCCTGGCGGACGAGACCCCTCTGTGCCGCATCGGCACACCGGAGGAGGTGGCCAGGACCGTCGCATTTCTGGCCTCGGAGGAGGCATCGTTTCTCACAGGACAGACACTGTCTCCCAATGGTGGACTGGTAGTTTAAGTGGAAAACCGTCATAATATGATATTGCAGCCACTCGCGGAGAGTGGCTGTTGTCTATTATCACGGTTGACAAAATTCACCTGCAAGAATATAATTGTCAACAATCTCTCGGCCGAGCCAATTTCGGCTGACCGGGATAGTAAGGAGGAAAGAGTATGAAAAAGAAGAATCTTGCAGCCCTGCTCATGGCCGGCGCCATGTGCTTCGGACTGCTTGCCGGCTGCGGCAATGGCAACGACAATCCCCCCGCTGACAACTCCCAGTCCGGCGCTCAGGAGAGCCAGGCTGCGGAGGACGATACCCAGTCCCAGGCTCCTGCCGGCGAGGCTGGCGGCACCTTCACTGTCGGCGTCATCGGCCCCCTGACCGGCGGCGCGGCCATCTACGGCACCGCCGTGGCCAACGCGGCCCAGATCGCCGTGGACGAGATCAACGCCCTGGGCGGCGACATCCAGTTCAAGCTGATCAGCGAGGACGACACCAACGACGCCGAGACGTCCGTCAACGCCTACAACACCCTGATGGACCAGGGGATGCAGATCCTGCTGGGCACCGTCACCACCACCCCCGCCCTGGCCGTGGTGCCCTACGCCTATGAGGACCGGGTGTTCACCCTCACCCCCTCCGGCTCCGGCGACGACGTCATCGAGGACAACGACAACGTGTTCCAGGTCTGCTTCACCGACTCCAACCAGGGCACCCGCTCCGCCCAGTACATGGACGAGAATTTCGAGGACCTGAAGATCGCCGTCATCTACAAGAACGACGACCAGTACTCCCAGGGCATCCGGGACAACTTCGTGGCTGAGGCCGAGAGCCGCGGCATGGAGATCGTCTATGAGGGCACCTTCAACGACTCCACCTCCACCGACTTCAACAACCAGCTCACCGGCGCCCAGTCCGCCGGGGCGAACATGATCTTCCTGCCCATCTACTACGATCCCGCCTCCATCATCCTCACCCAGGCCAACGCCATGGGCTATGAGCCCACCTTCTTCGGCGTGGACGGCATGGACGGCATCCTGAGCGTGAAGGGCTTCGACACCAGCCTGGCCGAGGGCGTGTACCTGCTCACCCCCTTCTCCGCCGACGCCCAGGACGAGGCCACCCAGGCCTTCGTGGCGGAGTATGAGTCCCGCTTCGGCGAGACCCCCAACCAGTTCGCCGCCGACGCCTATGACGGCATCTACATCATCTACGAGGCCATCCAGGCCGCCGGCGTCACCGCCGACATGTCCACCGAGGAGATCTGCGACGCGCTCATCGCCGTCATGCCCACCCTCTCCATCTCCGGCCTGACCAGCGCCGGGTCCGAGATGACCTGGGACGAGAACGGCGCCGTGTCCAAGGACCCCGCCGCCGTGGTCATCCAGGACGGCGTGTACGTCACCCCCTGACGGGGCAAAACAGAACTTGATTCAGGGCAGGCTGCCGGGTAGAGTGCCCGGCAGCCCCCCTGCGCTTCTATGGCGGAGACCGGCGTGGGCAGCCGCGGGCGATCCGGCCCGCCCCGGTCCCTGCCATAGAGGGAAAGAGAGAGGTTGTGAGAGCGAATGGAATTCCTATCCTATCTGATCAACGGCATCAGTATGGGCAGCATCTACGCCATCATCGCCCTGGGGTACACCATGGTGTACGGCATCGCCAAGATGCTCAACTTCGCCCACGGCGACGTCATCATGGTGGGCGGCTACGTGGCCTTCTACGCCATGAGCTTTGCCAGCTCCAGCTTCCTGGGGGAGGAGCCCTCCGCCCTGGCCTGGGGGCTGTCCACCCTGGTGTGCGTCATCCTGGCCATGATCGTGTGCACCGTGCTGGGCGTGATCATTGAGGGGCTGGCCTACCGGCCCCTGCGCCAGGCCGGCAGCCTGGCGGTGCTGATCACCGCCATCGGCGTGAGCTACTTTTTGCAGAATGCGGCCCAGCTGCTTTTCGGGGCCAACCCGGTGAACTTCACCCCGGTGGTCAGCGGCCAGCTGACCCTCTTCGGCGGCCAGCTGCGCATCTCCTATGTGGCCCTGCTGACGGTGGTGGCCTGTATCATCATCATGGTGGCGCTGACCACCTTCACAAGCAAGAGCAAGATGGGCAAGGCCATGCGGGCCTGCTCGGAGGACCGGGGAGCGGCCCAGCTCATGGGCATCAACGTCAACCGCACCATCTCCATGACCTTCGCCATCGGCTCCGCCCTGGCCGCAGTGGCCGGGGTGCTCATGTGCTCCTACTCCCCGTCCCTCAAGCCCACCACCGGCTCCATGCCCGGCATCAAGGCCTTCACCGCCGCGGTGTTCGGGGGCATCGGCTCCATCCCCGGGGCCTTCCTGGGGGGCATTCTGCTGGGCATCATCGAGGCCATGGCCCAGGCGTACATCTCCACCCAGCTGTCCAATTCCATCCTGTTCGCCGTGCTCATCATCGTGCTGTTGGTGAAGCCCTCCGGCCTGCTGGGCAAATACGTGCCCGAGAAAGTGTGAGGTGGCGGGGATGAAGAACTATTTCAAGACCATGAAGACGGTGACCAAGGTGGACTACGCCACCTACGCCGGGGTTATCCTGGCCTTCATCGTCGTCACCATCTGCCAGCAGTTCGGCCTGCTCAACCGCTCCATGACCGGCATGCTGGTGCCCATCTGCGCCTACGTGGTCATGGCGGTATCCCTGAACCTCACCGTGGGCATCCTGGGCGAGCTGAGCCTGGGCCACGCGGGATTCATGAGTGTGGGCGTGTTCTCCGGCATCGTCGCCTCCATGAGCCTGTCCACTATCATCCCCAGTGAGCTGCTGCGCGTGGTCATCGCCATTGTGGTGGGGGCCATTTTCGCCGCTATCGTGGGCTTTATTGTGGGCATCCCGGTGCTGCGTCTGCGGGGGGACTACCTGGCCATCGTCACCCTGGCCTTCGGCGAGATCATCCGGGAGATCATCAACTGCCTGCTGGTGGGCTGGGATGAGAACGGCCTGCACATCGCCCTGAACAT
>CALWXG010000094.1 GCA_944385435.1 uncultured Oscillospiraceae bacterium | reverse complement strand
ATCCGGCCATGACGGCGGCGGGGAGCATCCTCATCGCCCTGCTGGCCATCCTCTGCGACCTGGCCCTGGGGGCCCTGGAGCGCCACTTCAAACAGAAAGGAATCTGATTCGTATGAAACCCTTCCAGAGACTTCTCTGCGCCGCTCTGGCGCTGACGCTTAGCCTCTCCCTCGCAGCCTGCGGCGGGAACAACCAGTCCGCTGCCGGCGCCCCTTCCGCCGACCCGGGGCCGGTCCGGATCGCCACCAAGCCCATGACGGAGCAGTACATCCTGGGGGAGATGCTGGGCCTGCTCATTGAGGACGCCGGCTATGAGGTGGAGATCACCAAGGGCATCGGAGGCGGCACCAGCAACATCCAGCCCGCCATGGAGGCCGGGGAATTCGACCTGTACCCGGAGTACACCTCCAGCGGCTGGGTGATGGTGCTGGATCACCCGGCCGAGGGCGTGGACGACGGCGAGATGTTCCAGCAGCTGAAGCAGGAGTACGAGGAGAACTTCAGCATGACCTGGGTGGGGCTGTACGGATTCAACAACACCTTCACCATCGCCGTGCGGGGCGACGTGGCGGAGCAGTACGGCCTGGAGAACACCAGCGACCTGGCCGCCGTGGCCGGGGAACTGACCTTCGGCGGAAACCCGGACTACATTGAGCGGGAGGACGGCTTCGGGATGCTGTGCGAAACCTACGCCCTGGAGTTCGGAGACGTGGTGGATATCGACATCGGATTGAAGTACCAGGCGCTGGCCGGCGGGGACATTGACGTGACCAACGCCTTCACCACCGACGCCCAGCTGGCCAACCCGGCCGCCGATCTGGTGACCCTGGCGGATGACAGGCATCTGCAGGTGAACTACTTCTGCTCCACCGTGGTGCGCCAGGACTCCCTGGAGAAATTCCCCGGCCTGGAAGACGTGCTGCTGCAGATGGACGGAATCCTCACCGACCAGGAGATGGCCTCCCTCAACTACCAGGTGGAGGTGGAGGGCATGGACGAGCGGGACGTGGCCAGGAACTTTCTGGCGGAGAAGGGCCTGCTGGAGGCGTAAGGTCATGGAGCCCATCATTCGGTTCGAGCACGTCTCCAAATCTTTCGGGAAACAGGTCGTTCTGCCGGATCTCTCCCTGGACATCCAGCCCGGCGAGTTTCTCACCATCATCGGCCGGTCCGGCTGCGGCAAGACCACGGCATTGCGGCTGGTGAACGGCCTGCTGACCCCGGACAAGGGCCGGGTGCTGGTCCAGGGGCAGGACGTGGCCAGGACGGACCCGGTGGCCCTGCGCCGCCGCATCGGCTACGCCATCCAGAGCGTGGGTCTGTTCCCCCATATGACGGTGGAGAAGAACATCGCCTATGTGCCCTCCATCTCCGGCCTGGACGGCTGGAAGGGGAAGGCGCGGCGGGAGAAGGTCTCCGCCCTGCTGGCCCGGGTGGGTCTGGATCCGGCCCTGGCGGGCCGGTACCCCCGCTCCCTCTCCGGCGGGCAGCGCCAGCGGGTGGGCATCGCCCGGGCCCTGGCCGCCGGGCCGCAGATTCTGCTGATGGACGAGCCCTTCGGGGCGGTGGACGAGATCACCCGGGGCCAGCTCCAGGGGGAGATCCGGAAGATCCACCGGGAGAGCGGCATTACCATCCTGTTCGTCACCCACGACATCGGCGAGGCGCTGAATCTGGGCACCCGGGTGCTGGTGCTGGATCAGGGAACGGTCCAGCAGTGCGCCGCCCCGGAGGAACTCCTGCGGCATCCCGCCTCACCCTTCGTCGCCAGGCTGGTGGAACCGCAGCGGCACGCCCGCCTCCTGCCGGACGAAACCCGGACAGATCACCCATACACCGCGGCCGGCATCCCGGCCGCTGAGGAAAGGAGGCGGTCCCCATGACCCGCACGGAACAGATCAAGGCCCTGAACGCCATGCTCCTGGAGGAGATGCCGGAGTTCCGGAAACAGGCGGAGGCCTTTGCGCCCGATCAGGCTGCCCAGCGGCGGCTGCTCCGCTCCCTGATGAACGTCCGGCCGCCCACGCCTCTGAACCCGGAGTTCCTCGCGCTCCAGGATGCCCTGCTCCGCGCTGAAGCGGAGGAAAAAGGCGTGGTGGACGCTCTGTCCCTGCCCGTCACGGCCTGCCATCCCCGTCTGGCCGTCTGGCAGGGAGACATCACCCGGCTGAACACCGATGCCATCGTCAACGCCGCCAACTGCGCCCTGCTGGGCTGCTTCGCCCCCTGCCACGGGTGCATTGACAACGCCATTCACTCGGCGGCGGGCCTCCAGCTCCGGGATGAGTGCGCCCGGATCATGGCAGCCCAGGGGCACCCGGAGCCAAACGGCCAGGCCAAGCTCACTGCCGGCTATAATCTGCCGGCCCGGTTCGTACTCCACACCGTGGGACCGGTTATCTCAGGTGCGGTAACCGGCCGGGACCGGGCAGAGCTCGCCTCCTGCTACCGCGCCTGTCTGGAACTGGCTGCGGCGCACCATCTGGAAAGCGTGGCCTTCTGCTGCATCTCCACCGGGGAGTTCCATTTTCCCAACCAGCCGGCTGCTGAAATTGCCGTGGAAACCGTCACCGCCTTTCTCCGGCAGAACCGTTCCATACAAAGGGTCATTTTCAATGTATTCAAAGATCGGGATGCGGCCATCTACCGCACTCTGCTGGGGGTGGTTTAGTCCCTCTCCGCCGGACCCCGCGGTGAATCCCCTTCGGGCCGAGCACGCCGTTGTCCCGCACGCGGGGCGGACCGGCACCACGCCGTCACAGGGCGGTCCCCGCTCCCGATCCGGAACCGGAATGGGGGCAGCAGGCACAACCCCCGGCAGTTCACTTTGCAGATGGTTCGCAGCGTCACAACACAAGAACGTATGGAAAGGCGGCGCATGTTATGCGTGTCATGTATGAGCGGCAAATTCACGAATCGAATGAGGTCCCGGCCGGCGTTCAGGAACTGCGGGAGGCGCTGAGCTGGGCGCAGGCCGTGATCATCGGCGCTGGCGCCGGCCTCTCCGCCTCTGCCGGTTTTACCTACTCAGGGAAACGCTTCCAGAACTATTTCCAGGATTTCGCCCAGACGTATCCGTTCCGGGACATGTACTCCGGCGGCTTTTATCCCTTTGACTGTTTGGAGGAACAGTGGGCCTATTGGAGCCGATTCATCTATGTCAATCGCTATCTGGATGCGCCGAAGCCCGTATACCAGAATCTTTTGAAGCTGGTGCAGGACAAAGATTACTTCGTGCTGACCACCAACGTGGACCACCAGTTCCAGAAGGCCGGATTCGACAAACACCGGCTGTTTTACACCCAGGGCGACTATGGCCTGTGGCAGTGCAGCATCCCGTGCCGGAACCAGACCTATGTCAATGAGGCGGTCGTTCGCAAGATGGTGGCCGCGCAGGGCTTCGCCTTTGCAGATAACGGCGATCTCTACGTGCCGGACGGCGAAACGCTGAAGAGGGAAGTGCCCACGGAGCTGATTCCGTACTGCCCCCATTGTCATGCTCCCATGAGCATGAACCTGCGCGCCGACCACACCTTTGTCGAAGATGCGGGCTGGCATCGTGCCGCCCAGCGATACGGGGCGTTTTTGCAAAACCATCAGCACCAAAAAGTGCTGTTTTTGGAGGCAGCGGTTGGCTACAATACGCCGTCCATCGTGAAGTACAGCTTCTGGCAGATGACGCACGATTGGCCGGACGCGATGTATGCCTGTCTGAATTACGGCGAAGCCTGTGCTCCCGATGCGATCAAAGAGAAATCCATCTGCATCCACGGAGATATTGGGGCGATCTTGACCGCGTTGCAACGCCAGGAACGGTGAATGCGAAGCACTCCTGACCACAGGGCATTTGGGCAGAGAATGGGTTCGTGCTTATCATGATGGAATGTGGGGTTCCCTTCCAGCAAGGGGGCCGAGGGAACCCGGGTACCGGAGCGTATGATTTCTCCGGCGCCCGGGTTCCCTCTCTTTTCATCCTCCTCCCGCGTGCACGGTTTGGAATCCTGACGGCCGCCGTGCTGCCTGATCTCCGCTTTGGAGCGCGGCTGCGTGCAAAAAGCCAGGATGCGCTCATGGTGGTATCCCGTCAGGGCTCCTGCGCCGTCCGCCTCGGCTCAGAATCAGAACATCCATCCTCCCCTGCGGGTTCAGGAGAGGATGGATGTTCTGATTTTCCGGATCTGCTGCGCGGAACTTCAGCTTCAGACCGGCCCTCAGTGGTACAGATCATCATTGGGGGACACCGTGGCCGCTTTCTGCTTCAGAATATTCACAAAGGGCAAAACTGCAGGATTGGGGTTCTGTCCGTCCCAGGCGGCGCAGGCAACGACCCGGGCGCTCTCCAGATACAGGGGAATGATGCCGAAGGGCTTGTGGTGGATCTCCTTTACCGACATATCCAGAATGGCCACACCCAGGCCCGCATGGACGTAAAAAAACACGGTCTCCAGATTGGGCACGGTGATGAGGCTCTTATAGCTCAGCTGGATCTGGCGGGCAATTTTCTTGATCCCCGCAATTCCCCGGGCCGAGCTGTCACTGTCCAGGCAGATGATGGACATGCCGGAAAAATCCCCCGGGAGCAGCTGACCCTTCTGGGCCACCGGGAGGGCCTTGCTGTACACCAGGCAACCTCCGTACTCAAACAGGCGCTGCCGCTCCATTCCGTTCATGATGCCGGTGGAAAACTCATGGCACAGGATCAGATCGTACTCATGCTTCATGACCTTGGCGTGCAGCTCCGGGACCGGCGCCTTCACAAAGGAAAACTGCACCCGGGGATATTTGGCGGCAAACTGTTTGTAGCAGTCCACCACAAAGGGCTCCAGGTCCAGGGAAATGGAACTGCCCACCCGGAGCGAGCCCGTATAGTCTGCCACATTGGTCTTGGCAATGTGGATGCTCTCCTGGATCAGCTTGTCCGCCTCCGACAGGTTCTCATAAAAAAGCTGCCCGGTGGAGGTCAGGCAGATGGAATTCCCCTTCCGGTAGAACAGGGGCTGTCCCAGTTCCTGCTCCAGCATCTTGATCTGGCGGCTCACTGTGGGCTGTGTGGTGAAGGTCTGCTTGGCGGTCTCGGTAAAACTCAGGGTCTGAGCCAGGGTCAGAAAATACCGCATCTGTTCGAATGTCACAAAAGTTTCCCCCTCAGCACTGTGCATGATTCCCAGCGTATTCCTCCCGCGTATAGGGCGATTGATACAGGGCATTGGTATTCCCGCTCGTAGTGTATTATACTTTTTCCACAAAGGCAAGTCAATTTTTTCCCACGGACTTGCCGCTGAACCTGTCCCTGTATCCCATCACACAGATCCGCCTCCGGCGGTGGCGGCCGCCCCGGCACGCGGATCGGAAGGAGGAAATCATGGCTGAAAAGAAGCACCCCAACGTCGTCGTCTTCTGCACGGATGAACAGCCCGGTCACTGGCTGGGCTGCATGGGGAATCCGGACCTGAAGACCCCTAACATCGATGAGCTGGCGGAAAACGGAATCCTGTTCCAGCGGGCCTACTGCAACACCCCCATCTGCATGGCCTCCCGGGCCACCATGTTCACCGGTCTGCCCACCAGCGTCAACGGCAGCCGCACCAACGGCATCCCTCTGCTGGAGGGCCAGGACCCCACCCTTCCCGGCATCCTGAGCCAGGCCGGATATGAGACCATGTCCATCGGAAAACTTCACCTAACCAACTGGGAAATCGGCACCCACCACGCCCCGGAGTACACCGACATTCCCCCCTACCAGTTCCCCGAGAGCGAGACCCACTGGCGTGACGGCACCCAGGATCACATTCCTCCCGGCTATTTCGGTCTGAACACCATCGACTTCATCGGCAACCATGGCTGGTACTGCCACGGGGATTACACCAACTGGCTCAAGGCCAACCATCCCGATCAATATGAGAAATTCGTCAGCCGGGAGACCTCCAAACCCAGTCTGTGCTACGAGGACGCCCGCTATGGAAACGTCTACGCCACCATTGACGACAAATACTACTATAACGAGTGGATCAAGGACCGGACCATCGCCCGGATTGACGCCGTGCCCCAGGGCAAGCCGTTCTTTGCCTGGGTATCTTTCCCCGATCCCCACTGGCCTTACGGTCCCCCTGCGCCCTACAACACCATGTATGATCCGGAGAAGATTGATAAGCCGGTTGCCTGGGACGACGACAAGGCCGAGATGCCGGATTTCTTCCACAAGGAGTGGTACGCCCAGCGGAAGATGCCCTCGGTGGACGGTCAGGACACCGACCGCACCCTGGAGCAGGTCATGGAGGCCAAGGCCCTGTCCTACGGCATGACCACCGCCGTGGACACCAGCATCGGTCAGATTGTCCAGCACCTGAAGGACACCGGCCTGTATGACGACACCGTATTCATCTTCCTGTCCGACCACGGCGACAACTTCGGCGACCATAAAATGTTCAACAAGGGCCCCTTCCACTACGAGGGCTGCCTCCATATCCCCTTCGTGGTGTGCTATCCCAAGAAGCTGAAGCGGGGCCTGAAGTCCGACACCCTGGTGCAGACCATGGACTTCATGCCCACCGTTCTGGACCTGGCCGGCGTGGACTATCCCGTACCCAACGGCATCCCCGACTGGCAGGGCTTCGCCCCCGACTCCTTCCCCCTGTACGACACCAACTCCCTCAGCCGGCTGCCCGGCAAGTCCCTGGTCCCCGTCATGACCGGGGAAGCGGAATGCGTCCATGACTACATTCTGGTGGAGGACGACGACGACATCCGCCGGATCATGCTGCGCACCCTCATCACTCCGGACTACAAGCTGGGCATCTTCCTGAACCGGGAGGACGGCATTCTCTTTGACCGGGCCAAGGATCCGGAAGAGCGCCACAACGCCTGGAACGACCCGGAATACCGGGAGATCAAGGCAAAGCTGATGGAGCAGATGGCTCACGCCCTGCTAAGCAATGTCAATCGGGTGCGCCGGAGAATTTCCATCGCCTGATCCCAGCAGATCGCCGCCAATCAATCCGCCGCTTTGACGGCAGGGTTCCGCCTTTCAGCGCGGGCCGCTGCACCCGCCTCTGAAAGAGAAAAGAAGAAGGAGCGTTGTTATGGCCATTCAACAAAAAAAGTCCACTAGTTTCTATGTCAAGTGGATTGTCAACTTCCTGATCCCCATCGTCATCGCCCTGATCCCAACCACTGACGCCTTTACCGCACCTATCAAATGGTTCCTTGTTATCTCCGTGTTCGCCATTATTCTTATCGCCACAGAAAATGTACCCCTGTTGGCAGTAACCATCGGTCTGCCGGTATGCTATGTGGTCTTCCTGAAAGTTCCGGCCACCGTGGCCTACCAGCCCTGGTCCCTGGAGATCCCCTGGCTGATTCTGGGCGGCTTTATTCTCACCGTAGCCTTGCAGAAATCCGGACTGCTCCAGCGCATCGCTTACCGGTGTATCCTGCTCTTCGGCGGCCGCTTCCGGGGTATCTTGTACGGCATGGCCCTGGTGGGCACCATTTGCTCTCTGATCATCTCCGATGTGGCCGCTAAGGCCATCCTGCTGGGCGCTTTGGCCTTGGGTATCTGCAACGCCCTGGAACTGAAACTGGGCAGCCGTGCCGCCTCCGCCGTAGGCATGGCCGCGCTGGCCTCCGCCCTGGGCCCCTCCTACCTGTTCTATACCGGCAGTACCGGCAACTTGGTCCCCTTCGGCATTGCCGAGACCGCTGGAGTGGCGGTCCCCACCTGGGGCGAATACCTGTTGCACATGTTTATTCCTCAGCTGATCTATGTAATCCTCACCGTCTTGGTCATCGACATCTTCTTCAAGCCGGATCAGGCCATCCAGTCCAAGGACTATTTCAAGAAAGAGCTGGCCAGCTTTGGAAAGATGAAGCTGGATGAAAAAAAGATCTTGGGCATCTGCCTGGTGCTCATCGTGCTGATCGCCACCAGTTCCTTCCACGGCGTATCCATCGGCTGGCTGTTTGTCTTTGCCGCCATTGTGCTGATGTTGCCCGGTTTCCGGCTGTTCCAGCCGGAGGAGGATATCAAGAAGATCAACTTCTCTTTTGTCCTGTTTGTGGTCACTTGTCTGTCCATTGGCGTAGTGTCCGTCCATCTGGGTGTGGGTGAGTTCATCGCCAACTCTCTCTATTCCCTGCTGTCCGACTCGTTGTTCAAGATGATCGGCGGGGTGTGGGCTATGGGCTTCACCGTCAACTTCGCCCTTACGCCGCTGGCAGCCTACTCCGCCTTCACCGCCCCAATTGTGGATATGGCAGTGGCCTCCGGCATCAACCCGGTTCCCGTGCTGTACGCTTTCATTCACGCCCTGGAGCAGGTAGTATTCCCCTACGAGTACGCCCCCGTCCTCATTATCTACGGCTACGGCATGTCCACTTTCGGACGTTTTGCCAAATACAACATTATGCGGGCGGTCCTCAGTCTTGTCTGTATTTTCGCCATCTTCCTCCCCTACTGGCATCTGATCGGGCTGTTGTAATACAGCGTTTTAAATGTATAATAGGGTACAGCCGGCGCTTCGGCGCCGGCTGTACCCTATTTCCCATCCTATATCCGTTTGAAAGGAGAGTACGTCCCATGCAGATTCTGCTCAGTTTTCTCATCTGCCTGCTGGCCACCACCATCGGCGGCATCAGCGGCGTGGGGGGCGGCGTTATCATCAAGCCGGTGCTGGACGCCACATCCGGCATGCCGGTGGCCACCATCAGTTTCCTGTCCGGCTGCACCGTGCTGGCCATGACCATCACCTCCATGCTCCGCAGCCGGGGCGGCGAGGTGAAGGTGGA
>CALWXG010000093.1 GCA_944385435.1 uncultured Oscillospiraceae bacterium | reverse complement strand
AGAATCTATAAGCGCTGCATGCGGGTGCCTGGCAACCGGGATGCGTTTCCACTATCATGCACGAAGCCTCATAAAAAGTAAGCTAATCGCTATTTCGTGTGAAACTGGACTATATCTTGTGGTGACCTGGGCTGCGCCCAGACCCGCAATGGGATCCCCTTGACACCCCTCCCGCGCCATTTGGTCAATGAGTGGTGAAGACGGTATCGTAGTCGAGTTTTCCGCACTCCATTAGGACCACAAAATGTAGCTCCTTTTCACGCTAAACGGCGAAAGGCAAAAAAGTACAAGGAAAAGAAGCGCAAACGGGTACCCGTTTGGTTTTGTCTTAAGACAAAACCAAATCTCTTTGAATGCGAGGGATAGACCATGTATCGCTCCTATGCACTGCATCGTATTGACCCCAATGACATCGCCTCCACGGAGCGGTGGTATGTGACCAAACACGGTCCGGAGATCGGCCGTCGCTACCGGCCCTGGCTGGAGCGGTTGGAGAGCTTCAGGGCGGTGGAGATCCCGGAGGACGCCCGGGGTTATGGTATTGCAAACTATTATTGCACCGAGGGAATCTGGCGGGAGATGCCGGATCCCGCAGATAAGGGAGTGCTGGGGATGACCCAGCCCCCCAAACACGCCAGACCCTTCAGCTGTATTGTGCCGGTACAGGCGACAGAGGATTTCAAAGGCTGGCAGGACGCCCCGGACAGCCACTACATCCTGCGCTGGGTCCAGCTGTTGGAATACCCGCAGGGAGTGGACAAAGAGGAGGCGGACCGCTGGTACCGGGAGGTGTTTGCACTCCAGGCATCGGCCTGTTCCGCGTTGAACCGCTTCTTCAGTTTCCGGGCAGTGAAGGAAGATATCCACGTGGCAGGCCATTGGTCTGCAGGGGAGCACACTCCGGACTATGCCGGGGTACCCGCAGACCATTGCTGGGACCGGGTGACGGAGATGTGGTTTGACGACTTCAACGGCTGGCGAAAGTTCGTAAACAGCAATCTGCCTGATCCCGAGTGGAGACAGAGTGAACGCTTTCCATTCCTGACGCCGGACAGCAACTTTGTCTCATCGTTTCTGCTGGAGATGCCGGCTTATGATTGGCTGACCATCAATTGCGCTTTTGTGTGAGGGAGGAGATAACGTGGAGCTGAGTCAGATCCAGTGGCTGGAGCCGCCTCCGCCCGATCCCAGTGGAGAACGGCATCTGAACTGTTTCCAGCAGACCATCCGAGTCCACTACGATTTGTTGGGCATGGATGAGGAACAGGCCATGCGCCTGGGGTGCTATCTGGGGGGTGGGATGCGCTGCGGCGGGACCTGTGGGCCGGTAAACGCGGCCCTGTTGCTGCTCAGTCAGCTGTACGGGGATGACCCGGACCGGGTTGATGAGGGCAAGCGGTTCCTGCTGAACTTTGCCCGGAATAACGGCGGCAGCTGGCTGTGTGCCGACATCCGGGATGAGACGCATGTGCGGTGTGAAGCCGCGATCCGCTATGCTATTGACTACATAGCCCGGCGCCGGGCGGAGGCATCATCGGATGAAAGGTGAGCCGGGATCAGCCTGAACAGGCTGGCCGGCAGGCCTTTTCATACCGTTCGGAGGACAGGCTGTATTGTCCTGACCGGCGGACGGATACATCCAAGAAGAAAGGGAGGAAATCATTTGGGCATTCTTGTGACCAAGGGCATGACAAAGCATTTCGGCGGCGTCAAAGCCCTGGAAAACGTGGACCTGGACATTGAAAAGGGCACGGTCCACGGCCTGATCGGACCCAACGGTTCTGGCAAGACCACCACGTTCAACGTAATCAGCGGTGTATATGCCCCAACCTCGGGTCAGATCATTTTTGATGGTGAGGATATCACCGGCATGAAGCCCTACCAGATTGCAGACAAGGGGATGGCCCGCACGTTTCAGATTCCCAAGACCATGGGCAAACTCACTGTGTTGGATAACGTGATGAGCGGCCGCTATGGAAAAACCAAGACAGATATTCTGGGGACGTTTTTCCACGCGCCGTTTACCAAGTCCAAGCAGGAGCGGGCTATTGAGGAGAAATCCATGGAGCTGCTGCGGTTTGTGGGACTGGAAGAAAAAGCCCACCGCATGGCCGGTGAGTTGGCCTGGGCGGATCAGCACCTGCTGCAGATTGCCCGCGCTATGGCCACCGAGCCCAAGCTGCTGCTGCTGGACGAGCCTACGTCCGGCATGGGTATGGAAGAATCGGAAAAAATGGAGGAGACCATTGCCCACATCAAGAGCCAGGGGGTGACCATCATCCTCATCGCCCATGATGTGAAACTGGTCACCCGCACCTCTGACCGTGTCACCGCGATTCATTTTGGCGTAAAGATCGCAGAAGGGACGCCGGAAGAGGTCAAAAATAACCCGAAGGTGGTGGAGGCTTACCTTGGAACAGACTGAGATGATGCTGAAAATCAGCGACCTGAGTGTGTACTACGGCCCCATCTGTGCCCTGAAAAAAGTGGATCTGGAGGTCCGCAAGGGTGAGATCGTGGCGCTGCTGGGCTCCAACGGCGCGGGGAAATCCACTCTGGTGAACACGATCATAGGCCTGCTGCACGCCAAGCGGGGCAAGATCGAATTTATGGGTAGGGACATCACCCGGCAGAAGACGGAGACCACCATTCAGTCCGGCATTTCTGTGGTCCCTGAGGGCCGGGGCATGCTGGCCAACATGACGGTGATGGAGAACCTCCAGCTGGGAGTCTACCGCCACAAGGGCGTGGACTTCAATAAGAATCTGGAGATGATTTTTGAGTATTTTCCCATTTTGAAAGAGCGGCAGTGGCAGGCGGCGGGCACCCTGTCCGGCGGTGAGCAGCAGATGCTGGCCATCAGCCGGGCCATCGTGGGTGAGCCCAAGCTGCTGCTGATGGACGAGCTGTCTCTGGCACTGTCTCCCGCTTATGTGGACATCATTTTCAAGGCGCTGATCAAGCTGCGCAACGAGAAGGGCTTTACCATCCTTCTGGCGGAGCAGAACGCGAAGAAGGCGCTGCAGTACTCGGACCGGGGCTATGTGCTGGACCTGGGCGAGACGGTGCTGGAGGGGGATGCCCGGGAACTGATGGGCAATCCCTATGTCCAGACTGCCTATCTGGGCGCATAAGGGAGGTTGTGAGTATATGGAGTCATTTATTGCGCAGTTAATCAACGGCCTGTCCACCGGCGGCATCTACGCGCTGATCGTGTTGGGCATGAACCTGCTGATGCTGGTGCGTAACATCGTGCACCACAGCTTTTCCCACATCTGTGTGCTGAACATGTGCATCGGTTGGCTGGCCTTTGGCTACACCCAGAATGTGCTGCTGGCCTTCCTGGCCATGTTTGCCTGTGGAGTGCTGGTCACCGTGGCCACTGAGCCCCTCTTCCGCCCCCTGTCCAAACGCGGAGCCGATCTGGAGACCATCGTGCTGGCCATGGGCGTGGGCATCATCATCACAGAGATCATTGCCCAGCTCTTCAATAACGGTCAGATGATGACTTTCTCCGATGAGATGCGGGTGCTCAACGTGGGCTTCAGCTTTGGTACCGTGACCTTCTCTTTGGCCAACATCGTAGCACTGGTGGCCTGCATTGTGGTGGCTGTCTTCCTGGTGTGGTACCTGTTCAAGACCGCCAACGGCCGGGCCATGCGGGCCATGGCCCAGAACCTGCGGGTGGCCAAGATGCTGGGTGTGCCTTTCGGAAAAACTGGCGTATTGGGATTTGGCATTGCCGGTCTGCTATCCGCGTGTATCGGCATCATCTGCATCATGTGCCTGGGCTATGCCAACGCCGAGATGGGCGACACCTTTGCCACCAAGGCGGTCATTCTGATGCTCTTTGCCGGCCAGGGTGACATCAAGGGCGGCATTCTCAGCTCCATCCTTATGGGCGTGGTAGAGGCCATGGCTTTGGCCTACCTCCCCGGCCGCTGGACTGAAGCGATCTTCTACGGCTTCATCATGATTGTCATCATCATCAAGCCCAACGGCCTGTTCGCCAAAAAGGCTGCGAACTGAGAGGGGGCAGAGAAACTATGTTTTCAACCGGTACTACTTACTTTCTGATCCTGGTCATTGTCTATATCCTGCTGGTGTGGGGAGCGCTGATTCCCTTCCGGGCTGGCCTGCTCTACAACGGCACCGTGTACTGTATGGCCATCGGCGGCTATGTGGCGGGCTTTTTGAGCAAGAACTTTGACCTGCCTTTCATCGTATGTGTGCTGGCGGCCATTTTGGTGGGCCTGATCCTGGGCTTTATCCCCGCCTTGGGATTTGCCCGGACCAACGGCATCGTCACCGCCATCTCCTCCATGGCCCTGATCTTTATTCTGGAGTCTGTCATCCGCAATCTGGACTTCCTGGGCGGCTCCACCGGCATGACTGGCATCCACAAGGAAAACCATCTACTGCTTTGGGCGGTCATTCTGCTGATTATCTTCGGAGTGTTCCTCTATCGGCTGAATAACTCCCGGATCGGCCGGGCCTGGGAAGCCATCCAGACCGATCCCCAGATGGCCCAGAGCCTGGGCGTCAACACCTTCTGGATGACGGTGGCTGCCCTGACGCTCTCCTCTGTGTTCTCCGCCACGGCGGGGGCTGTCTACGCCTTCAACATGCGGGTACTTTATCCTGGGACCTTCAGTTTCACCTTCCTGCTGAATATCATGACCATGCTGTTTGTGGGCGGGCGCTACACCCAGTGGGGTGCCATCATTTCCTGCCCGCTGCTGTGGAGTATCAGTGTGTTCATGCCCACCAGCATCCAGAAGCTGTCCAATTACATCTATGCAGTCATTCTGATCCTGATCCTGATGCTGCGGCCTGAGGGCATTGTCACCCGCCGCATGACCAACAAAGTGAAGAACTTCTTCACCGCCAAACTGTCCAGACGGAGACAGGGCGCCAAGGCCTGATCTGCACCGGCGCGGACACTGGATTTTTCCCCGCTGAGGGCGGGGTTGAATCGATCTTATAGAAAAGGAGAAATAGCAATGAAAAAAGTACTGGCATTGATCCTTGCGCTTGCCCTGTGTCTGGGAATGCTGGCTGGTTGTCAGGGCGAGACCCAGCCCTCTGAGAACCCGGATCCCGGCACGGAAACCAGCCAGCCCAGCACTCCCAGCGGTGGCGAGGGTGACGAGGCCGGCGAAGTGGCCGTGGACGAGTGGGTGATTCCCGTGCTGTCTGCCCGCACCGGCGCCGTGTCCTATGTGGGCGAGCCCGCCATCTGGGCTGCGGAATACGCCGCTCAGGTCATCAATGAGCAGGGCGGTATCCGCGGCGTTCCCGTGCGCGTGGAAGCTTACGACACCGAGTTCTCCGGCGAAGTGGGCGCCCAGATCGTCTCCGGCCTGGTGGACGACTCCCTGTTCATCGTGGGCTGCATGGCCGCTCCGGTGAGCCTGGCCATCAGCACTATCGTGGCTGACGCCAAGGTGCCCAATGTGGGCTCTTACTCCTACCAGGAGATCCGGGATGAGAATGCCCCCTACCTCAGCGGTTACATGAGCGACTCCGAGATGGGCGACCTGGCTGCCGCCACCGAGTGGATCAAAGAGAACGGCTACAAGAAGATCGTGCTGTTCTACACTCCCTCCGACACCTCTCAGGCCGCTACCAAGAAGCTCTTTGACGAGCAGCTCACCGAGGCCACCGGCGCTGAAGTGGTGGGTACCGTGGAGGTGGAGACCGGCACCGTGGACTGCGGCCCTGCTGCCGTCCAGGCTCTGGGCTATGATGCCGATGCCTACTTCGTGTGCATGCGGGCCGACGAGGCCGGCAAGGTCATCAATGAGCTGCGCTCCCGTGGCGTGGACGATCCCGCCACCATTTCCGCTACTTTTGCCGGTTTCGGCAGCACTCTACTGGACATCTGCGGCGACAACGCTGAGGGCATCTACATCTGGAACAAGCTGGATCCCAACTATGACAGCGATGAGTGGCGCACCCTGGTGGAAGCCTACACCGAGGAGTTCGGCGAGGGCCCCTCTGCGCCTCCTGTTACCGGCTATTACAACACCCTCATTGCTTTCAAACAGTGCGTGGAAGAGCTAGGGATTACCGGCGATCCTGAGAAACTTCAGGAAGAGCGGGACGCCATCGCCAACTGGTTCTACAACAGCCCTGAGATTGATGGCATCCAGGGAACCTTCAGCTGGGTCAACGGCGCTATGATGACCGATCCGCTGATGTTCCGCGTGGAGAACGGCGAGTACGTGGCTGTTGACTAAATTCCGATACCTCCTGGGCCGGAGGCCCAGGAAGGAACCAAGCAGGCTCGGCCCTTTCTGGGCCGGGCCTGCTTGGTTCCAGGGCACTGTCCCATAGACCGGCCCCAGCGATAATTTGGCCTTTCGCTGTTTAGCGTGAAAGGGACCTACATTTTGTGGTCCTAATGGAGTGCGGAAAGCTCGACTATGATTCCGTCTTCGACACTCATTGCCTAAATGGCGCGGGAGCGGAGTCAAGGGACCGTGGAATAAACCTCAGCGCCATCTATGGCGCAAGGATTTATGCCGCGAAAGCCCTTGACGCAGCGACACGGGACACCCTTTTGCCAGGAAACAGCATCTGCTGTTTCCCTGCCTCCCCGGCGAGGGGTAGGGGTCAAGGGGAGAATCCCCTTGCGGGTCTGGGCGGAGCCCAGGTCACCACAAGATATAGTCCAGCTTCATACGAAATAGCGATTAGCCAAAATTTTTTATACGGCAACCGGTAGTTGCCATATAGTTGGTAGCCAAAAGTTAAGATTTCCGGTATGATGTACCCACAAAAAGCCTGCTGATTATGGCATTGGGCGAAAGAATTAAGGCCTGCAGACAGAGTGCAGGCCTGTCACAAGAGAAAATTGCCGAGTTGGTAGGCGTAAGCCGTCAAGCTGTTACGAAATGGGAAGTCAATCAATCTGCCCCAAATACTGAAAACTTGTTCAAACTGGCCGAGATATTTGGTGTAACAGTAGAAATGTTACTCGCTTCCGAGGATGAAGACAAAGAATCTCCAGCAGAGCAGATCTACTACCTTTACAAGATGGAGGAGGAAAAGAAAAACGCCAACAAGAAAGCAAACAGCCTTGAGCCGACGGAATAAATACGATGATGGTTCTTTCCTACTTACACAATGGAATAACGTCAAAAGTATGGATGACTGCGCGGATAACCCGAAAAGCAATCCCATTGCAATGAGAGCCAGACTGTCTGAAATCGGATAGGTGATCCGATCGATAGGGGCCACATAGGGAAGCGGTTCCAAAAGATATACAGTCCAAACCACGCAGCAGGATATGCCGTATTTCAGCCCTTGCAGAATCCGGGGCTCCCGCATTTGCTTGCGTTTGATCAAAAACAGGGCTGCAATTGTTGACTTCAATCGGATCACCTGTCTCCGGATGCAGTTCAGAAGCGATATTCACTTTGAAACAGAGTGCCCAGCGGTACAGACAGAATCTCAATGGCCAGATCAGTGGTCAGGCCAATGATCCTGTCTGAGAAGGGTAAACAGGAACCGCCCGTGGAAGAGTGAGGAGAGGAGCATGAACAGATCGGCCACCGGGACAAACAGAACAGATGGAATCATGACCCGGGTGAAACGATTTCCCATGGTCTTCTGTTTCCGCACAGCCAGCGAGAGCTGAAACAGATACAGCAATACTCCGCAATTCAGAAACAGCCATGTTCCGATCTGAACGGCCAGCGAGCCAACCAGATCAGAAGGAATGGTTCCGGTGCTGAACAGGGAGAGGACCATCTGAAGCAGAACCACGGCAATCAAAATGGGGTAAACGATGCCCAAGACCCGAAGCATGGTGCCGCCTCCGATTCCCACACCGCCGCCCCATACGGCCCCGGAGTGCTGACACCAGGCCTCCAGAATATGCAGCGCGCAGGCATTTTGCCTGCCCTCCACAAAGCCGTTGTTCGCCAGCGCATAGAAATGGAGCGCATGGGGACGTGCGCGGCAGTCGGTTTCGGCCAGAGACAAAAACTCCACAACGTGGGAGGGCAGTGCATCCACGTAGAGGGGGAAGACGAGACATACTGCGTCCACGCTGGGCAGCAGGGAGCGTGCCGGGCCAAAATCCTGCCGGTTCCGGAGCGGATGGACTTGGCTTTGAATCCCGGGCAGAAACAGGCGGAACAGGCTCGAAAAGAAGCGGGAGGCCCCGCCTTTTTTCTTTGGGCTGGCGTTCAGAATCAGAAGTTTCAAAACACAACCCCCTTTAATTGCTCTATGCCGGAAAAGAACTGTGTCTGGGCGGTTTCAAAGTTGAAATTCAGCCGGTTGCGCTCCACCAGTTCCGCGGCGATCTGCTGTTCAAACGGGGTGCATTCCCCGTAAAAGAAGACATGCATGTTGTTCCGCCGGGGATACCGGCTGATGTGGTGGGTCTGGCCTCCGTTCCAGGTGAAAAACGGAATAGACTCTCCGATGGCCCGGTCCAGAATGGTTTTGATCGGCGCACTGTATCCGCCGTAACAGCACTTGCTGATGATGATCAGGGGATCGCTTTTCCCGATGAGGGCCCCGGCATGCTGCAAGGAGTCTTTCATCACGCAGAAACCGGCGTGTTTCAGCCAGCACCGAAAACAACCCTGACACTGTGCATACCGGCCGTCCGCCCGAAAGATCATGGCATCGGTGCTGGAACAGTTCAGGACAGAGAAAGTGCCTTCGTCCAGATCATGAAGAATTGTTTTCATTCTGATGTTCACTTCCCGCGGCCCCTCAGAAAATTTTGTGTAAGCGATTTTCGACAAAAGCAAGAATATCACGTGTATGCTGAGCATGATGGG
>CALWXG010000092.1 GCA_944385435.1 uncultured Oscillospiraceae bacterium | reverse complement strand
CGGTGCAAGAACCCCATCATCTACCGGGCCACCGAGCAGTGGTTCTGCTCCGTGGACGCCATCAAGGACGCGGCGGTGAGCAGCTGCGACGGTATCTCCTGGCACCCCGCATGGGGCAAGGAGCGCATGGCGGCCATGATCTCCGAGCGCAACGACTGGTGCATCTCCCGGCAGCGCAAATGGGGCGTGCCCATTCCCATCTTCTACTGCGACCAGTGCGGGGCGGACATCGTCACCCCCGAGACCATCCAGCACATCTCCGACCTGTTCCGGGAGCACGGCTCCAACATCTGGTTTGAAAAGACTGCCGACGAGCTGGTGCCCCAGGGCTTTGTGTGCCCCCACTGCGGCCACACCCACTTCTCCAAGGAGACGGACATCATGGACGTGTGGTTCGACTCCGGCTCCACCTGGGCCGCCGTGGCCGACCAGCGGCCTGAGCTGGCCTACCCCGCCGACATCTATCTGGAGGGCGGCGACCAGTACCGGGGCTGGTTCCAGTCCTCCATGCTCACCTCCATCGCCGCCAACGGCATCGCCCCCTACAGGCAGATCATCACCCATGGCTGGACGGTGGACGGCGAGGGCAAGGCCATGCACAAGTCCCTGGGCAATGCCGTCTCCCCGGACGAGGTGATCAAGGACTACGGCGCGGACATGCTCCGGCTGTGGGTGTCCTCCGCCGACTACACCCAGGACATGCGTATTTCCAAGGAGATCCTCAAGCAGCTCAGCCAGGCCTACCTGAAGATCCGCAACACCGCCCGGTATATGCTGGGCAACCTGGCCGGCTTCGACCCGGACCACCCCGTGGCCCTGGCGGACCTGCTGCCGCTGGACCGGTTTGCCCTGGCCAGCTTCAACGACCTGGTGCGCGCCTGCCGGGAGGGCTATGACCGCTACGAGTTCCACACGGTCTACCGGGCCATCTACAACTTCTGCGTCACCGACATGTCCAACTTCTATCTGGACATCATCAAGGACCGGCTGTACTGCGGGGACGACGCCGGCCGGGCCAGCGCCCAGACCGCCCTGTACACCATCCTGGACGGCATGACCCGGCTCATCGCCCCCATCCTGGCCTTCACCAGCCAGGAGATCTGGGCGGCCATGCCCCACGCCGCCGCCGATGACGGGGAGTGCGTGCTGTTCAACGACATCCCCGACTATCGGGCCGACCTGGCCCTGGATGAGGCGCAGGCCCAGCGCTGGGAGCGGCTGGTCTCCCTGCGGGACGCCGTCAACAAGGCCCTGGAGAACGCCCGGGCCGCCGGCGTGTTCAAGAAGGCCCAGGACACCGAGCTGACCATCTCCGTGGCGGAACAGCAGGACGCCGACTTCCTGGCGGACGTGGATCTGGCCTCCCTGTGCATCGTGTCCAAGGTCACGGTCACCACCGAGACCATCCAGGGGGAGCAGGCGGAGGACTGCCTCATCCCCTGCGCCATCGCCGTGCAGGTGTCCCAGGCCCCCAAGTGCCCCCGGTGCTGGAATCACGACGGGCACATCGGCACCCCCGGCCACCACGCCGAACTGTGCGACCGGTGCGCCGCCGTGTTGGGTGAGTAATCAATTCCACAGAAAAAGTGCAGCCGCCCGGCCCCGCAAACCTGCGGGGCCGGGCGGTTCTTTTGCGGGGATGGGCGGGGTTACGGCAGCTGAACTCCGCCGGTGGCGACGCTGACACAGGTCCAGGCGCCGTCCTCCCCCCGGCACAGGAGAAATTCAAACTGGTTGGCGGCCAGATCCGCATACTCCCCAGAGCCCATATGGGTGCTCCCGGCCCAGATCTCAGGGGAATTCCAGTCTGCGGGTTCAAAGGCGTAGTGGAATGTGCCCACCACGGCGTTGCCGTCCTCGCTCACCTCCCGGATGGACCAGTCCATCAGCTCATAGCGGAGGATGGCCCGGGGGTGGGTCGCGGGCAGGGAGAGGAACAGGTTGGGGTAGCCCTCCCGGACGAACTCTTCCGCTGCCCCCTGGGCGTCCAGCCCGGGGGAGAAGGTGATGTGGGAGAGGTCGTCCAGCGCCGCCTGGCTCCTCACCAGACAGGCCGACCCCGTCAGAGCAAAGGTGCCGGTCTGCCTGCCGTAGACAAAGGGGGCGGACAGGCTTCCCAGACTGGAGAAAGAGGGATCTGCGGTCAACCCGGCGGAGAGGGAGGTGCAGAAAATGAGCTGCCCGCTCTTCAGGGAGATGGTTTCGTAGTATCCCATGACCGGCTGGGGCTGCCGGGCAGCCTCCTCCGCGCCGCCAGGGAGGGAGACTCCGGCATAGTCCAGTTCCCCATTGGGGCCGGTGATGCGGTAAACCGCTTGGGTATCCTGACCGGTCTCCGCTTGCACCGCCCGCAGCTCCACAAATTCCAGTTCTACTGCGCCTTCAAAGAGGGCGGTGTTCTGTACCACCGGACACTCGGCCATGGCTGCCAGATCAAATATCTTCACCTGGTCGTGCCACATACCCGTGCCGCCGCTGCCGTAGATGTAGACCAGCTCCGGTGTGCCGTCCCCGGTGAGATCCTCCAGCCAGAGCGCCGCCTCACCGCTCACCGCGCCGTAGCCCAGCACAAACTGGGGCATTTCAAAGGTGAGGCTCCGCCCCTGGTACTCCACGACCGCCTGGACATCATAGCCGTTTTCCGGCACCAGCACGTTCACGCCGTGGGCCTCATTATGCAGCAGATAGCAGGGCTGTCCCCCCAGCTCCCCCTGGGAGATCTGAAAGTCATATCCCGCCTGCGGGTCATTATAGCGGTCAAACTGGTCGGCGAACTCCAGCGCTCCGTGGGAAAGACCGGTCGGGCCCTCCTCCGCCGGCTCGGAGGATTCGGCGCCGGGGAAGGTGCACCCCGCCGCCACGGCGGCGATGAGCAGTACCACGGCGAAGGTGATGGCGGCGGTTCTGGGCCGTTTCACAATGGCCGCGATCCGGGCCTGAAGGGTCTTGCCGCTGCCCGTCATGGTGGTGGCGGTGGTGAGCAGGGCGGGGCGCTTGACACAGGTCAGGGCGAGGAGGGTGCGGCCATAGGCCGCCCGCTCCTCCTCCCCCAGCCGGCGGACGGTGGCCTCGTCACAGGCCAGCTCCCCGTCGTTCCGGGAGGCCAGGGCGGCCCACCACACCAGGGGGTTGTACCAGTGCAGGCACAGGCACACGCACCGCAGAACGGCCCAGAGGTGATCTGCGTGGCGGTAATGGGTGTACTCGTGCTCCAATGCGTGGCGGGCGGTCACCGGGTCCCGGGCCGCCGCCGGGGTGAGGTAGACGGCGGGGCGAATCAGGCCGAAGAGACAGGGGGTGTCCACCGCCTGTGTGAGATAGACGGGCAGCCTGCCCGCCCTCTGGGGCAGCAGCTGACGGGTGCGGCGCAGGGCCCGCCCCAGCCGCAGATTGGCCCACAGGAAGCACAGGGCCAGCAGCAGGGCGCCGCAGCCCCACACCGCCATCAGGATGTGCTCCACCGTCACCGGGGTGCCTGTCTCCACCCGGGCGGCGTCCAGCTCCGCCCGCCACTGGGCGAGGTTTTCCTCATACTGGGCCTCTTGCTCCGCCTCCGAAAGGTTCGGGTCGGGCAACGCAGGGGCCAGGTCGGGCAAGTCGCCCCCCAGATAGCCCACCACGGTGGAGGAGAGGGCTTCCTCCGGGGCGGCTTGCTGGAGCAGGTTGGCCACGCTGACGGCGCTGCTGCCCAGGGACACGGGAAGGAGCAGCCGCACCAGGGCCAGGGCCCACAGGGCATACTGCAGCCGGGGACTGAGCTTCCCCCGCAGCAGCCGCCGCAGTAAGAGGAGTACGAGCAAAAGGACACAGGACGAGACGATCCATGCGGTCATGGGCGGTTCCCTCCTTCCAGTCCGTCCAGAAGCTGATGAAGTTGGCGGATTTCCTCCGGGGAAAGGGCCTGGCGCTGGGTCAGGGCGCTGACCATCAGGCTCAGGCTGCCGTGATAGACCTTGTCCAGAAAGGTCTCGGTCTCCTGCAGGGCGGCGTCCTCCCGCCCCAGCAGGGGTGAGAAGAGCTTCTTCCCCCCTTCGCTGTTCCCGGCCACGGCCCCCTTGGCCTCCAGCCGGGACAGCAGGGTGAGGATGGTGGAGCGGCTCCAGCCGGTTTTGGGCTCCAGGGCCTGGGTGACCTCCCGCCCGCTCATGGGGTCGCCGGCCCACAGGCACTCCATCACCTGCCACTCTGCGTCGGTGAGCTTCACTTGCTGCACGGACATAGGTTCACCTCCTTTTTGTCTACATCTGTAATCACAGCATAGCAGGTGTGTTTACGTTTGTCAACAGGTAAAACAAAAAATATGCGCCCCGCCGGGGGCGCATATTGGGAAAGGGGATGGGGAAAGCCGGGCGGGATTCACACCTGATTGACGATCCCCATAAACAGCAGCTGACCCGACCTGCTGGTGACGGCAAAGAGGAAGGGCCGATCCAGCACGAAGTCCACCTGTTCATCCGGTGGGGCGGCGGCGCCGGCGTTTGCCAGTACCGTAAAGGCCGCGGCCTCGCAGCCCTTCTCGTCGATCTTCACCCGGGCGGCGTGGGTGACCTGGCTCAACCAGACAGGCAGTTCCTCCGAAATCACGGGGGTGAAGTCGGCCAGGGCGGGGTCGAACACATCGGTGACCCCCAGCGCCTGCAATCCGGCGGTGAGGTCGGTCTGGGCGGCCACGTCGAATTTGGGCAGGGACAGGTTTACCTCTAAGAATTTCACATGTTCCCAGTCCCAACGAGCGGTGAGAAAATCGATGAGCTGGGACTCGGCCAGCAGCTCCTCCGGGGCAATTCCCTCATCCGGGCGGATGAGCCACATCTCCCCCCCGTCCTGGAAGCCTTTGGACACGGCGGAGAAGTGATCGGCCCAGTAGTAGTTGGTGTTCCAGGTCTGGTTCATAAAGTCCGCGGTCACATCCCCTGCCGTGCCGTGGAAGGTGCGGGGGGCGGTGGCCTTTTGGTTGAACTCATCGTTCCAGGCGGCCTTGAAATAGATGGTGGAGGCCAGGGCCAGCACGGTGTCCGGGGCCAGCTCCACCCCGTCGGCATACTCCTTCAGCAGGCCGCCGGTCTGGTCGTTGAGCCAGCCCTGGAGGAGCTGATTCAGCTCCTGGGAACCCATTTCCCCCTGGTAGCTGGAGGTGTAGTAGCGGTCCGCCAGAGTGTTCAGGGAGTCCCGGTTGTAGGGGAGGTCCTCATCCAGCCAGACGGAGTTGGCCAGGATGCTGGTGAGGTGGCCGTCGTCCCGGTAGTTGGCGTTCCACAGGTTCCCGGCCTGGGTGCGCAGGGCCTCCAGGTCCTCCGCCCCCAGCAGGTCCAGGATCTGGGCCCGGCTGTCGCCGCCGGTGGTCTCCGCCAGCATGGCCAGGGCCAGGTACAGGTTCAGAGGGGAGTAGACGGCGTTCTCTCCCCCGTTGTCCCCCAGGAATTGCGCCATGGTGGCGGCGTAGTAGTCCGTCATGCTCCCGTTGTCCACCGGAAGCTGGTTCAGCGCCCGGTTCTCCTCCCACCAGGCGTCAAAGGCGGCATCGTCGGGCTCTCCGGTGATGGGGTTGGGCTCCGGATAGGGGGCCCGGTCCGGGTACTCCGCCTGGACGATGGCGGCATGGGCCGCCGGGGCCAGGGGGCTGCCCCCGGGCCAGAACACCGCCACGGCCAGCAGCGCCACGGCCAGCACCGCGGCCGCCGCCGCCCACCGGACGGGATGGCCCCGGCGGGCCGGGGATCTGGCGCTCACGACCTTCTCTTTCAGATCTTCCGGGGCGTGGATGCCCCGGTTGGCTTTTTTGTAACGGTTCACAGCTCGATCTCCTCCTTCAGCGCTTCCCGCAGCAGGGCCCGCCCCCGGGACAGCTGGGACTTTACCGTCCCCTCCGCAAGCGCCAGGTCGTGGGCGATCTCCGCCACAGACAAGCCCTCAAAATAGTACAGGTGGATGACCGCCCGGTATTTTTCCGGCAGGGCGAGCACCGCGCTGTACACCTCGCGGTACTCATCCTCTACCCCGATCTGGGCGGCGGTCTCCAGCGGCACCGTGCGGCGCCGCCAGGGGGAGGTGAGCAGGCTCTTGGCCCGGTTGACGGTGCAGCGGATGAGCCAGGCCTTCCGGTGCTCGTCGCTCTGGAAGCGGTCCTCGTGGCGGAAATAGCGCAGAAACACCTCCTGGAACACGTCCTGGGCGTCGTGGACGTTGGCCGTACGCACCAACGCCAGCCGCCACACCAGGTCGCCCCAGCGCTCCACCGCCTGTTCCCGCTGCTCTGTGCTGCTCATATCTCCACCTCCTCGTATACAATACCCTGCGGCGGGGAAAATGGTTGCGGCCTGCGCCTGAAAATTTCCTGAAGGTTCAGACGCAGGCCGGGGAGAAGTCTATTCTGCCATTTCATCGATGTACCGGGGCTCCAGCTTGGAATACACCAGCTTCTGGGCGCTGTACAGGGAGAATTTCCCGCTGAGCAGATAGCTCAGGGCGCAGGCCAGGGCAAAGAACAGCAGTCCCGTGCTGCCGAACAGCTCCACGCTGAGGAAGATGCTGGCCAGAGGGCAGTTCACCACCCCGCAGAACAGGGAGATGAGGCCGATGGCCGCGCCAAAGGCGGGGTCCAGGCCCAGCAGAGGAGCTAAGGCGCTGCCGAAGGCGGAGCCGATGAAGAAGGTGGGCACGATCTCGCCGCCCCGGAAGCCCGCGCCCAGCGTGAGGGCAGTGAAGGCGATCTTGAACAGGAATGCCCAGGGGGCCGCCGGTTCTCCCGCCAGAGCGGCGGTAATAAAGGCGGAGCCGGCGCCGTTGTAGATTCCGCTGCCCTCCACCAGGGTGAGGGCGATGACCAGGGCGGCGCCCACCAGGATGCGCAGATAGGGGTTGGGAAGCAGCTGTTTGTACCGCTTTGCCGAGTAGTGCATGGCAGTGCAGAACAGGATGGCCACCAGGCCGCAGGCGGCCCCCAGCACCCCCACCTGGAGCATGGACAGAGGCGTCAGCTCCGGCAGGCCCAGCAGGGGCCAGCCGGTGGGCTCCAGGCCCATGAGGTGGGTGACCCCCAACGACACCAGACCGGAAAACAGGGCGGGGAAAAAGGCGGAGTAATGGAGGATGCCCACGCTCACCACTTCCAGGCTGAACACCGTGGCCCCCAGGGGGGTTCCGAACAGGGCGGTGAACAGGGCGCTCATGCCGCACAGCACCACCAGGTTCATTCCCCGCTCGTCCAGGCGCAGCCATTTGCCCAGGGTGGCGGCCAGACTGCCGCCGATCTGCAGGGCAGCTCCTTCCCGTCCGGCGCTGCCGCCGGTGAGGTGGGTGAGGGCGGCGCTGCCGAAGATGAGCAGGGCCAGGCGCAGCCGGGGCTTCTCTCCGCTGCGCACGCTGGCGATGATCTGGTTGGTGCCGCTGTCGTTTTCCATATCCAGCGCCTTGTAGCTCCAAACGATGATCAGGCCGGCCACGGGCATGCAGAACAGCAGCCAGGGGTGGGTCTGCCTGGTCTGGGTCACCCAGGCTAGGGCGTAGGAAAAGGCGCCGCCCACCAGTCCGCACACCAGCCCCACCAGACTGCCGATCACCACCCAGCGCAGCAGCACCCGCATGGTCAGGCCGCCGTCGCGGAATCGTTCTCTCCAGAATTGCTCCATATCTGATCCCCTCTCTGCCGGGACAGTCCCCGATATTTTCCATTATAATTTGCAGGATTTTTGCTGTCAAGGAAGGCTTTACAGAGTGAGATCTCTCTGATATGATGAAAGAGCCAGAAAATCCGGCAAAACTGATGGAAACGAGTGATATATATGAAGAAAAGCTGGGTGTTCCTGTTTGCGCTGCTCCTGGTGGGGCTGACGGCCTGCGGCGGTCCCTCCGGGAGCCAGAACCAGGACAACCGGGTGGTGACGGCGTACACGATTGACATTCCCGACGAGTTTGAGGAACAGGAAGTGGATGGCCTCGATCTGTACTATGCCGCTGCGGACGGCTCCAACGTCAGTATGGTGATCCAGGAGAAAACGGACATGGACGACGCATCCTTCCAGGGGATCACGGCGGACATGCTCCGGGAGAGCCTGGAGGAGGGATTTCGGTCCGCCTACGAGATGGAGGTGGAAATCACGGATGTGTCGTTCACCCAGGAACCGGTGACTGACTTCCCCGCCTATCAGTATCAGTTTTCCTATGAACTGGCGGACATGCCTCTGGAACAGCTGGTGGTCAGCATCAATGCGGACCGGATTTACACCATCACCTATACCGATGTGACCGGCGAGTGGATGGAGGAATTCGAGCAGAGTGCACAAAACATACAGCTGACCACAGAAACAGAGTAAAATTCGGCAGAAAACTTTGAAAAATTTTTCACAAACCACTTCCCTTTCTCCCTTGTATGGGGTATAATGTGTGGGCGCGAAACCAAGAGATCCAAAATTTATAAGGAGTGAATTCCAATGAGCATCAAAGTAGGCATCAACGGGTTTGGCCGGATCGGCCGTATGGTCTTCCGTGCCAGCATCAACCATCCCGACATCGAGATCGTGGGCATCAACGACCTGTGCCCCGCCGACTACCTGGCCTATATGCTGAAATATGACACCATGCACGGCAAGTTCAAGGGTGAGGTTTCCTCCACCGAGAACGCCATCGTGGTGGACGGCAAGGAGATCCCCGTTTACGCGGAGCGCAGCCCTGCCGACATCCCCTGGGGCAAGCTGGGTGCTGAGTATGTTGTGGAGTCCACCGGCCTGTTCCTGACCAAGGAGAAGGCCCAGGGCCACATCGACGCCGGCGCCAAGAAGGTTATCATGTCCGCTCCTTCCAAGGACGACACCCCCATGTTCGTGTGCGGCGTCAACCTGGACGCTTACACCCCCGACATGACCTTCGTGTCCAACGCCTCCTGCACCACCAACTGCCTGGCCCCCATCGCCAAGGT
>CALWXG010000091.1 GCA_944385435.1 uncultured Oscillospiraceae bacterium | reverse complement strand
GACATCCAGGGCGTGGAGGACTTCCACGGCGAGATGGACTTCAAGGTGGCCGGCACCAAGAAGGGCATCACCGCCATTCAGATGGACCTGAAGAACGACGGCCTGTCCCATGAGATCATCAAGGAGGCCCTGGAGATCACCCGGGATGCCCGCTTTGCCATCCTGGACGAGATCATGCTGCCCTGCATTTCCGCGCCCCGGCCCGAGGTGAGTAAGTATGCCCCCAAGATGCTCACCATGAAGATCGATCCCGACAAGATCCGGGACGTCATCGGCAAGGGCGGCAGCGTGATCCAGAAGATCACCGCCGAGTCCGGCGCCACGGTGGACATCGAGGACGACGGCACCATCCACATTGCCTCCCCCGACGCCGATTCCTGTGCCGCGGCCAAGAAGATGATCGAGACTATCGTCTTTGTCCCCGAGGTGGGTGCCCTGTACTACGGCAAGGTGGTGCGCATCCTCCAGTTCGGCGCCTTTGTGGAGCTGGCCCCCGGTAAGGACGGCATGGTCCACATCTCCAAGCTGGCCAACCACCGGGTGAACAGGGTGGAGGACGTGGTGAACATCGGCGACATGATCTGGGTCAAGGTCACTGACATCGACGAGAAGGGCCGGGTCAACCTGAGCTACAAGGATGCTCTGAGAGAGATCGAGGCCAGGAAGGCCGCCGGCGAGCCCATTAAATAAACACGCTGCAAATGAAAAGCAGGCCGTCTGCCGCGGGCAGACGGCCTGCTTTTTCCCATTCAGGGCAGGTCCAGGGCGGCGATAACCTTCCCCAGCTGCGCTGCGGAAGCGGCCAGGGCAGAGCGCTCGTCCTGGGACAGCGGAATTTCCAGCACCCGCTCCAATCCCCGGCGGCCGACGATGGAGGGGACACTCAGGGACAGGCCGCGCAGGCCGTACTGCCCGTTGAGCACGGCAGACACCGGCAGAACTGCCCGCTCATCCCGGACGATGCACTGGGCGATCCGTCCCACCGCCATGGCGATGCCGTAGTAGGTGGCCCCTTTGCGGCGGATGATTTCGTAGGCGCTGTCCCGGACGGATTCGTAAAGGCTGCGGGTGGCCTGCTCATAATCAGATTGTCCCCGGAGGGCCCAGAAATGGGCCAGCGGGATGCCGGAAACATTGGCGCCGCTCCACACCGCCAGTTCGCTGTCCCCGTGCTCCCCCAGGATGCCGGCATGGATGCTTCGGCTGTCCACCTGGAGCCGTTTCCCCAGCAGATGCTTCAGACGGGCGGTGTCCAGCACGGTGCCGGAGCCCATCACCCGGTGGGCCGGATAGCCGGACAGCCGCCATGCGGCGAAGGTGAGTACGTCCACGGGATTGGATACCAGGAGCAGGATGCCCTGAAAGGGCCTTGCGGTGAGCTGAGAGAGAACACGGCGGAGGATGGCCACGTTTTTGCCGATGAGGTCCAGCCGGGTTTCGCCCGGATTCTGGTTTGCACCGGCGGTGAGGATGATCAGGGCACAGTCGGACACATCGTCATAGGTGCCGGCGTATACCTCTGTAGGGGCGAGATAGGGCAGGCCGTGGCTGAGATCCATAGCTTCCCCCTCCGCCTTGTCCCGATCCGCATCGATGAGGACCAGCTCGTTGAACAACCCCTTCTGAATGAGGGAAAACGCAATGGAGGCGCCTACAAAGCCGCAGCCGATGATGGCAGCTTTCCGAGGATTCACGGCAGTCAGACTCCTTTCCCGGGCAAAAGCCCGCGGGGATGAAGTCAGTTTGCCGCACCGCCGGGGATTTTATGCAAAATCCCCGGACGGCGGCTCGCCTGTCCGGGGATCGGAGGTTATAGAAGGTGCAGCCGGTTCAGCACGCTCTGGAACCAGTCCGGAAGGGGAGCTTCCACGGTGAGGCGCTCCCCGGTGGAGGGGTGGGTGAAGGTGAGCTGGGTGGCGTGGAGGCACTGTCCGGCCAGGCCGGGGAAGGGCTTTTTGGGGCCGTATACCGGATCTCCCAGCAGGGGATGGCCGATGTGGGCCATGTGGACCCGGATCTGGTGGGTACGCCCCGTCTCCAGCCGGCAGGTGAGGTGGGTATAGCCCTCCCGGCTGTCCACCACCTGATAGTGGGTGATAGCGGTCCTGCCCTCCCCGGGGCGGCACACCGCCATCCGCTTCCGGTCGGTGGGGTGGCGGGCAATGGGGGCGTCCACTGTGCCGGACTCCTCCCGGAAGCCCCCCAGCACTACCGCGTGATACAGGCGGAACAGGGAGTGGTCCTGGAGCTGTTCTGCCAGGGCCAGGTGGGCCCGGTCGTTCTTTGCCGCGATGATGAGGCCGGAAGTGTCCCGGTCAATCCGATGGACAATGCCCGGACGCAGTTGTCCGTTGATTCCGGATAGTGATTCTTTGCAGTGAAATAACAGTGCGTTGACCAAGGTGCCATCGGGGTGTCCCGGAGCCGGATGGACCACCATACCTACCGGCTTATTCACCACCACCACGTCGGCGTCCTCGTAGACGATATCCAGGGGGATGTCCTGGGGAACAGCGTCCAGCTCCTCCGGCTGGGGCGGGGCGATGAGCAGCTCCTGGCCGGGCTGAAGCCGGGCGTTCTTTTTCACCGGCACTCCGTTCAGGGTAACCCGCCCCTCTTCCAGCCAGCGCTGGGCGGCGGAGCGGGTGACGCCGTCCAGGGCGGCGGCCAGCACTGCGTCCGCGCGGCCGGCTTCAGGAACGATCAGAGGGAAGATCGGCTGGGTGGTCATGATCCGCAGACGCCTCCTTTTTGTGGAGCTTGTCGTAGAAAAACAGGATGTAGATCACCAGCAGGGCCACCCCGATGGTGAGGCAGCTGTCCGCCACGTTGAAGATGGCGAAGTCCATGAAGAGGGTCTGGAACATGTCGGTGACATAGCCCAGGGTCACCCGGTCAATGAGGTTGCCGATGCCCCCGGCCAGCACCAGGGTGGCGGCAATGAGTCCCAGCCTGCCGATGATATACCGTTTGGTCACCAGCCAGACGATGACCACCACTAAAATCGCGGACAACAGCGTGAGCAGCCAGGTGTGCTCCCGGAGGATGGAGAAGGCGGCCCCGGTGTTCTGGGTATAGGTCAGGCCCAGGATGTGGGGGAGAAAGGGGATGGTCTCTCCCAGGGGGATGTTGGCCCGGACCCAGAATTTCACCACCTGATCCAAAACGATCAGTATAATAAATAGAATTGTATACAGCATGAAATCAGCCTTTCTGAGGAAATCGGGGGAAAACAGAAAAATAGCGGGCAAGCCACAGGCTTGCCCGCTATTTTATCACACTTAACTGTTGCCGTCCAGCTTTTCGTCGATGGCCTTGGCGGCCCGCTTCCCGGCGCCCATGGCCAGGATCACGGTGGCCGCTCCGGTGACCGCGTCGCCGCCGGCGTAGACGTTTTCCTTGCTGGTCTGCATGGTCTCGTCATCCACCACGAAGCAGCCCTTGGGGGTGACTTTCAGGGCGGGGTCCGCCATGCGGATCAGGGGGTTGGGGCTGGTGCCCAGGGCCATGATCACGGTGTCCACATCCATGGTGAAGTTGGAGTTGGGGATGACCACCGGATTGCGGCGGCCCCGCTCGTCCTCCTCCTCGCTGAGGGCCATCTTCACGCAGGCCAGGCCGCACACGTTGCCGTGGCGGTCGTCGATGATGGCGGTGGGGTTGGTGAGGAAGTGGAACTCGATGCCCTCGTCCATGGCATGGTGGACTTCCTCCGCCCGGGCGGGCATCTCCGCCTCGCTGCGGCGGTAGATGACGTGGACGTGGGCCCCCATGCGCCGGGCGCAGCGGGCGGCGTCCATGGCCACGTTGCCGCCGCCCACCACCGCCACCGTGTGGCTGTTGACGATGGGGGTGTCGTAGTTTTCGTCCCAGGCGTGCATCAGGTTGATGCGGGTGAGGTATTCGTTGGCGGAGAACACGCCGGCCAGTTCCTCGCCGGGAATGTTCATAAATTTGGGCAGGCCGGCACCGGTGGCCAGGAAGATGGCGTCAAAGCCCTGCTGGAACAGCTCCTCCAGGGTGTACACCCGGCCGATGACCATGTCGGTGTGGATTTGTACGCCCAGGGCCCGCAGCTCGTCCACAGTGCGCTCCACAATGGCCTTGGGCAGGCGGAACTCGGGAATGCCGTACACCAGCACGCCGCCCACGGTGTGGAATGCCTCGAAGATGGTGACGCCGTAGCCCCAGTTGGCCAAGTCGTAGGCGCAGGCCAGACCGGCCGGGCCGGAGCCGATGATGGCCACATGGCGGTAGTTCATGGGGTAGGCAGGGGCGGCGTGCTCGGTGGCGTGGGCCATGTGCCAGTCCGCCACAAAGCGCTCCAGACGGCCGATGGCCACCGGTTCGCCCTTGATGCCCCGCACGCATTTGGCCTCACACTGCCGCTCCTGGGGGCAGACCCGGCCGGTGATGGCAGGCAGACCGTTGGTGTCGGTGATGACCTGGTAGGCGCCCTCAAAGTCCCCTTCGGAGACCTTGGCGATGAACTCCGGAATGCGCACGTTCACCGGACAGCCCTGTACGCACAGGGGGTTGGCGCAGTGCAGGCAGCGGGCGGCCTCCGCCTTGGCCTGCTCTTCCGTAAAGCCCAGGGCAACCTCGTTGAAGTTGTGGATGCGCTGCGAGGGAGCCTGTTCCGGCATGGGGGTGCGGGGTGCATTGCTGACAGCCATTACTGAGCGCCTCCTTCCTGCTTCTTGAGTTCGTCGGCCATCCGCTGGAGGTTGCACAGGTGACGCTCAGTGGCGTCCGCCTCCTGGGTGCGGTAGACGGCGGTGCGGATCATCAGTTCATCGAAGTCCACCTTGTGGCCGTCGAAGTCCGGGCCGTCCACACAGGCGAACTTGGTCTGACCGTCCACCTTGCAGCGGCAGCAGCCGCACATGCCGGTGCCGTCCACCATGATGGGGTTGAGGGACACGATGGTCTTGATGTTGTAGGGGAGCGTGCACTGGCAGATGGCGCGCATCATGGGCACGGGGCCGATGGCGATCACCACGTCGTACTGCGCCCCGGCCTGGAGCAGCTGCTCCAGTTTCTTGTTGACGAAGCCCTGTTCGCCGTAGGTGCCGTCATCGGTGGTGATGTAGAGGTTGCTGCAGTTGCGGCGGAAGTTGTCCTCCATGAACACCAGCTCCTTGGAGCGGAAACCGATGATCACGTCCACGTAAGCGCCGGCGGCGTACAGAGCCTTGGCCTGGGGGTAGGCAATGGCGGAGCCCACGCCGCCGCCGATGACCATGGCCCGCTTGACGCCGTCCACCTCGGTGGGGTTGCCCAAGGGACCCACCACGTCCAGAACATTGTCGCCGGCCTCCAGCAGATTGAGCTTGTGGGTGGTGACGCCCAGACGCTGATACATAATAGTGACGGTGCCCCGCACGGGATCATAGTCCGCAATGGTGAGAGGGATGCGCTCTCCCATGGCGTCCGGCCGCACCATGACGAACTGTCCGGGCCTTGCTTTTTTTGCGATGTGGGGACAATCCAGTTCCATGAAGGTGACAATGGGATTGAGGTATCGCTTGGTTACAATGATAGGCATACAGAATCACTTCCCAAATGTAGATATGAAAGAAACCTTTCGGAGAGAAATGTACGCGGAATGCCCGGGAAACTAATTCCGGGCATTGTTTCGAGCAGATATTATTATAAAAGAAAATGATCGGTCTTTCAATAGCTTTTTTCTCCAGAATCCGGAAGCAGGACGTGAATAAAAAAGGCGCAAGCGGTGATACTGGGAAAAAGGGAGGTGCATCGTGGGAATATTCGGAAGGAAAGAGCCGGTTCCACCGCCTCATCCCAGAAGGGAACCCAGATTTGACGGGCCGCTGACCGCGGAGAATGTGGCGGGGATATTTGAGAACTGCGCCGACTTCAGCCGCAGGACGCTGTATCTGGGGGGAGATCCCCGGCGCGCGGTGGAAGCGCTGTTTATCACCGGGCAGGTCCGCAACGAGCGGGCCAGTGACTATGTGCTGCGCCCCCTGGCCCAGAGCCAGGCGCTGCGGGAGGCGGCGGATATGGACGCAGCCTTTGATCTGATGGCAAAGGGAGAACTGTATTCCCTGGCTGTTTCCGTGAGGGATACCGTCGATCAGGTGGTGTTTGACCTGGTCAACGGCTGGCTGGCATTGTTTTTCCCGGGGAAAGAGCAGGTGCTCACCTTTATGACCGCCACAGAGGAGAAACGCTCCGTTTCAGCGCCGGACAATGAGCCGGATGTGAAGGGGGCCAGGGACGCCTTTGTGGAGAGCGTGCGCACCAACACATCTCTGGTGCGGCGGCGGCTGCGCTCACCCGGGCTGAGGGTGAAGGAGCAGCTGGTGGGCCGGCAGTCGGTGACCCCGGTGGATGTGCTCTATTTGGAGGACATTGCGGACGAGGGACTGGCCAGCCGGATCGAGGAGCAGATCCGGAAGATCGACATTGACGCCATGCTGATGACGGGAAACTTCGAGCAGTATATTGTGCCTGAAACGTCCACCGCCTTTCCGCTCACGGTATATACCGAGCGCCCGGACCGGTTTTGCGCGGGACTGGCGGAGGGCCGGGTGGGGGTGCTGGTGGACGGCATTCCCATGGGGTGGCTGTTTCCGGCCACGCTGGACAGCTTTTTCCGCACCGGCCAGGACCGCAGTACAGGGTGGGTGCTGGCCAGCGTGCTGTCTGTTCTGCGCTACGCCTGCATGCTGATCACGCTGTTTTTGCCGGGGCTGTATGTGGGAGCGGTGCTCTATCATCCGGAACTGATTCCGGTCAAGCTGATGCTGTCCATCATTTCCGCCAAGGCGGATGTGCCCTTTTCCACCCTGTTGGAGGTGTTGGTGATGCTGGCGGCCTTTGAGGTGCTTCAGGAGGCCGGACTGCGTCTGCCCGCCTCCGTGGGACAGACGGTGTCCATTCTGGGCGGTCTGGTGGTAGGCTCCGCGGCGGTGGAGGCCAAGCTGATATCCCCGGCGGTATTGGTTGTGGTGGCCATTGCGGGAATTGCAGGGTACACTGCGCCCAGCCAGGACTTTGCCGGCGGACTGCGGATCTGGCGCTTTCTCATCACGGTGGCAGCCGCCGTCTTCGGACTGATTGGACTGACACTGGCCGGCTTTGCACTGGTGTACCGGCTGGCCGGACTGGAGAGCTTCGGGGTGGCGTATCTGACGCCCTTCGCGTCCAATGCGGGCAAGCCCCGGGAAGGACATGCGGTGATCCGGGAGCCCCTGCCGGATGTGAAGGTGCGTCCGGAATATCTGAAGACGAAAAACAGGAGGAATCAGGGGTGAAACGGATGCTGGCCGCCGCGGCAATGGCGGGCATACTGCTGTGCGGCTGCGGGCCCTCGGCCCGGGAGCCGGATCACCTGGCCCTGGTGCGGGTGCTGGGGGTGGATGGGGCCGGTCCGGTCACATTGACCGGGGTGTGCGGAGGCGCCAATCAAACCGACATCAGCCGGGGCGTCTGCCGGGATGAGACCTTTGGGCTGGCCAGGGAACAGCTCCCGTGGAGCAGCCGGGAGGAACTGTCCCTGACCAGTGTGGGTTATCTGCTGATTGGGAAGGACGCGGATTTGCTGGCGGTGCTGTTTGCCGTGCTGGAAGACCAGGAGCTGGGGGCCTCCGCCACCGTCTGGATTGCGTCAGAGGGTGCGCAAGCGGCACTGAGTGCCTGTGAGGACCCGGCGACAGATCTGGAATTGCTGCTGCGCAGGGGCATGCCGGCACCTACGGCGGCCCAGGCGTTGGCGGCTGTGTGTGCGGACGGGGAAGTGATCCTGCCTGTGGTAACTGCACGGGAGGGGCGTCTGAGTGCTGAGGGGGAAAAACTATGGCGAGTCGGTCAGTAGACGGGGAGTTGCTGTCTGCGAGGCAGCTGGCAGTGGCGGTCATGGTGTGCGGACTGTCCTGGGTCGGCGCGGAAGCAGGCAGGATGGACTGGCGGTGGAGTGTGGCCGCGGTCCCCCTTGGGGTGCTGCTGGGCTGGCTGCTGCTGCGCCGGGTAAATGGGCAGCCCCTGTTTCAAGGCGTTGGAGGCGGTGTTCTGGCGGTTGTATATGGGGGGTGGGCCGTGGTGCTGATGTCCTGTGTGCTGCGGCGGGTGGCCCAGCGCATCGTGCACACAGGCGGCAGTGAGGCCAACATCGGCTGGATCCTGGTGCTGATCACATTGCCGCTGATCTGGATCGGGGTGGGGAAGGCGGCGGCATTTTTCCACCTGGTGGAAATCCTGTGGCTGATCATGGCTCTCACCTTGGCGGTGTTGCTGCTGCTCATGGTCCCGAAGGTCAATCCGGAATACCTCTGGGACAATTCAGAAGACTGGAAACATTCTGCACTGGCGATGATGGGTGTGTTGTCCACAGGGTTGTTTGTGCTTCCTTATATATATAAAGTTTGCCCGGAGAGAGGCGACCGGCGCCGGGGACTTGCCTGGCTTGCTGTGTTGGGACTGACTGGAGTAGTGCTGACGGCGCTGACAACAGGCGTGTTTGGCCGGGCGCTGGCCGATCAGTTGGAGAACCCGTTCTTTTCCGCAGTGGGAGTGCTGGGAAAGACAGCGCGGCTGGAGGGACTGATCTCAGCCCTGTGGCTGTTTCCGGATTTGGCGCTGGCGGGTCTCCTGGCACAGACCTGGGGGAAAAAACCACGGCCGGCCATTGCCGCTGCCGCTGCCTTCGTGCTGGCTTTGACCCGGATTACGGACGGCATTTCCATTGATATGGTGGGAATGGTGACGCTGGTTTTGGTGGTGCTGACCGCTCTGATCCCCAGCCGGGGGAAGAAAATAGTGGTTCCGTTTTAGAGAAAACGGCATATCTTGTGGTCCTGGGGCAGTTCTGAAAAAAGTTTCGAAAACTTGCAAAAAAGGTGTTGACAAGAGCGTTCTGGTCTGGTATATTAATCGAGCGCCTGACGGGAAGGCAAGAACGGAAGCGAACAAGCGTGAGGGATCACGAAAAAGTTCGAAAAAAGGTC
>CALWXG010000090.1 GCA_944385435.1 uncultured Oscillospiraceae bacterium | reverse complement strand
GGTGTCGGCCGCCGCCGCGTCCAGCCGCCCCCGGATGAGGCCGGAGGCGTTGGCGTCGAACCAGCCCAGAGGGGCGTCCATCACATGGGCCACCCCCCGCTTGCGGATGTTGGCCGCCGTGCGGAAGGCCGCCAGGTGGGTACACATCAGGCCCCCGAAGTACAGCACGATCCCCCCGAAGGCGGCGGCGAAGGCCAGCCAGCCATATCGGGCAATACTTTGCGCCTGCATCCAGTCGGGGGCCACGGCAATCAGCTCCCGGGCGGCCAGCCAGATGCAGAGGTAAGGGGCCATGCTCAGCACCATGGACACCGCCGACAGGCCCAGCCCCAGAAAGGTCAGCCCCCTGTGGCTCCCCGTGTAATCCAGCAGGGCCGCGAGATCGCTCTTTTTCGTTTGCTTCATGGAAAAACCTCCTTATATGAGTTAGCAATAACTAACCAATATGCAAAAAAGAAAAGCCAAACGCCTCGCAGAGTTCGCGCCCGCAGGCGCGAAGCAATTGAAATCTGTTTTCGGCCGCGACATGTGCGTGGCTGAAAACACTTCTCGGCCCGCAAACGTGCGAACTGTCCGCGCTTTGCGGACGGTGAGTGCGCTGCCGCGGGCCGCAACCCATCCGTCGAAAAGGTATAGCCTTTTCGACGGCCTGGAACAAGCGGCGCAGCCGCTTGTTCGAAGCGAAGCTATTCCCCCATCAATTTCAGCCACCCGCCTGTGTAGAAGCTGCGGAACTGTTCCACGTCCCGCAGGGCCTGCTCCCGGGGCATATCGTGGACCGCAATCTCAAACAGGCCGCCAAACATCCCGCTGGCGATGATGTGGCACAGGGATTTGTCCAGCGCCGGGATGTCCCGGCCCAGGCGGCGGAGCACCTGCATGTATTGGAGGGTGTATTCCACCTCCACCTCCACCATGTGGTGGACGAAGTGTTCGTAGCCGGTGCCCTCCGCCCGGCACAGCAGCAGCTTCACCGGCTGGCGGTGCTGGCAGATGTAGTCTACCATCCACCTCACATAGGCGCCGGACGCATCCCCCATGTGGTGGGGCTGTTGCTCCTCGGGCAGCTCGGCAAAGGTGATCTGGGCCTCCATGAACCGGCCCATCAGCGCCTTGGCGTGGGGCTCCACGATGGAGGCGAACAGGGCCTCCTTGCTGGAAAAGTAGCCGTAGAAGGCGCCGGTGGTTACCCCGGCGTTCTTCACGATCTGGCGCAGGGAGGCCCCCAGAAAGCCCTTGTCCAGAAACTCTGTCAGAGCGGCCTCCTGAATTTTTTTCAGGGTGGTGGGAGAGTTCTCTTCCATGGGGTGCCTCCTTGTAACACTGTTATATATCAGTGTTATATTACAGCTCGTGGGGGAGTTTGTCAAGAGAAAATCCGCTTTTGTTTGCGCAGGAAAGTTTTGGCGGGCGCGTGTGGAACAATGCCTACACGCGCCCGCCGATAAACTCTGTGACGAGTTGGGCGTACTGCTCCAATCTCACCATCAGCGCCAGGTGACCGCCGGTCAGGTCGGTGACCACTGTGGGGCTTGGCATCAGGGCGATCAGGTTCTCCCGGCAGGCCGGGGTGAAGGTGGCGGCGGGATAGGCCCGGCGAAATTCTGCAAGCGTCATGGAACCCCTCCTCTAACCTCTATTTCCGCCCCACCAGCATCCGGGAATTGTCCAGCATCATCACGGCAGCCCGGCGGCGGGAGCCGAAGGCCTCCGCGGCGGTGTCAATGAGGCGCACGTCCTCATAGCCCATCTCCCGCAGCTCCCGGGCAAACTCCTCCATGTCCCCGTACATCCGGGGCTTCATGTCGTCGTTGAGGGCGAACACGCTGCCCTTTTTCAGCACCCGCAGGGTCTCCCGCAGCAGGGCCCCCGCCTGTCTGCGCCCATGATGTTGTGGCAGACATAGTTGCTGATGACCGCGTCAAAACTCCCGTCCGGGAAGTCCAGCTTGTTCGCATCCCCATGCTGAAACCGGCACCGGGCCGCCACGCCCTCGCTCCCGGCATTTTTCTCGCACATGGCCTGGCCGTAGCCGTAGGCCGCGCCCCAATAGTCTACGCCGGTGACCTGGGCGTCCGGCCAGGTGAGCGCCGCCCGGATGGACAGCGCTCCGGAGCCGCAGCCCACCTCCAAAAGCTGCCCCTGCCCGTCGAAATCCAAATGGGAGAGGACGACCTTGTGCACCCGCTCCATCATCCCGCCTCCGCCGAAGGCGTACTGTTTCCGGATCCATGTGATCCAGACCAGCAGGGCCAGCAGCGCCGCTGCGGCGACGGAGAACAGGACGCCCAGCGCGGCGATATGGAACACCACAAAAGACAGCGCAGCCAGCACCGCCGACAGCGCCAGAAGAGCACCCACCATGCAAAAGACCGGGGTGGACATCCAGTTTCCATAGTCCTCCCCATGCGTGCCGAGGCGGATCTCCGGTTGTTTCATCTCCTGCTTTCCTCCTCCCGAAAGTCCATTCTCACGATCTGCAGCTTCAGCGGCCCGTCGGCAATCCTGGCCAGCAGGCGGTGGACGGGCCGGATGCCCGGTCCCCGGAGCTTCTGGTAGCCCTGCATATAGCCCCGGCTGGAGACGGCGATCCGGTCTGTCCAGGGGGACAGCTCCCTGGCCGGGTCCCGCACCGAGAAATACGCCCCCACATCCCGGATGCCCGCCTGTTTTACCCAGGTCTTCCGCATCAGCTTCACCGCCGCCGGCCCGGCGGCGTCGAACACCAGCCGCCCGCCGGGGAACCGCCGGGCCATGGCGGTGCAGAGGGCGCGTACCTGTTCTATCCGGAAGTAGTAGAACACACCGGCGGCAAGGAACACCGCCCCATCCTCCGCCGGGGTGTCGATGGCGTCAAACCAGGCCAGGTCATTCAGATCGGCGGCCAGATTCCGCTCCCGCTCCCCGGCGGGAAGCAGTGCCTCCCGCACCGCCATCACGTCCGGCAGGTCGAGGTTGTAGATCCGGCAGGTGCCGTTGTCACAGGCCCGGCCGGTATGGTCCAGCCCACAGCCCAGATTCACTACGGCGGCCCTGGGGTGGGCGCGGAGATACTCCCGCACCTCAAAGGCCAGGTCGCTCTGCCGTATGGCGGCCTCCAGGGCGCCGAAGGTCTGGATCAGGCCGCCGGACTTTTGCTCCAGGGCGGAAAAGTTGTAGTCGATCTGCTCCAGCAGCTCCGCCGCCGTCTCATCGGCAAACAGGTGCGGGAACCGCCGGGCGCACAGCGCCCGGCCGTACAGGGGGATCACAAGGGTCTCCTGGATGGTATCCTTCTCAATGTGATAAGGGGACAAGTTTCTTCCTCCTCTCTTTGGTTTGCATATGCTAACTGAAGTATATCATCTCTTTGCCCGGCCGTCAATCAGGCATGCCTGCGCCGCACGGCACTGTATGCAGAGCCCCTTGACGAATTCCAGGCAGGTCAGTATAATTATGATAGTTAGCAGAAACTAACCAAGCGCAGGCGAACAAGGGGGAAGGCAACGCATGAGTTACGAAAATTGGAAGGTACAGGCACAAAATTTTCCGGTCATTGATGTGCGGCATTTGCAGGGGAACTTTTTCCCGGGGCTGAAGCGAAAAGCGATGGGGATGGAAGCGGGCGAAGGATTCACCGTCATTCAAACCTTTGAACCCCATCCGCTCTATGCTGCCATGGATGCTCTGGGTTTTGAACACCATACCGAGCAGACCGGGCCGGCAGAGTTCCGGGTCTCGTTCTGCCGTGTGGAGAAAAAGGACAGCGGGGAAGATACGCCCTTCAAGCCCCTGGCCCTGCTCAACTATCCCATGATCGATGAAGAGCTGGGCCGCATCGCGGCAGACTTCTGGTCATTGACCTGGCAGAGCGAAAAGAGAACGCTGCCCTATGAGACACGGCTGCTCCTGTCCCTGGCCAACGCGGTGGGCGCCGGTCGGATACGGCAAGCTACCCGCGAACTGGTCAAGGCCTACGCCTGCGGGGTGGAGTCGGCAGCGCTGGACGATGTGTTTGAGCTGCTGGCCTGGAACCAGGGGATTGGTTATTTCAGTTCAGAAATTGGTCCCTCCACGCTGTTTCAAGCCTATAAGCTGATCAAGACACAGGAAAAACAAGGCACAGAGCGGGCTCAGATCTGCCGGATGCTGCGTGAAACGTTCGGTGAGAAGAACGCAGAAGTAACCGTTCTTTGAACAGACCCACAGAAAAAATGGGGGCCGGGTGGCCCCCATTTTTTTGTTCGTGGTGTTTTGGGTTAGTGCGGCGGGGGCAGGACAGTTCCTACGGCTGTACAGTGCCCAAGGCCTCCAGTTCCGCCGGGTCATGGGTGCCAAGCAGCACTGTCCTTAGCGGTTTGCGCGCAAAGCTCCGCAAGCAGTTCTGACCCAGCCTGAATTGCCCTCGCAGAGAGTGTCTTCCGGTTGGCGGGACCAAAAAAGAAGGACATCTGCGCACAGCGGATGTCCTTCTTTTCACCCTGGTTGACCCGAGGGGCGGGGGGCTGCCTGTCAGGTTTGGGGCGGGACCTGGTAGGTGACCCCGTCCAGACGCACGGCAGTCAGACCGGACAGGTCGGGCGGCGCCTGCCGGAGATGCCACTTGGGGGAGATCAGCCCGTCATCGCCCACATCCCGGGCCATGGACATCCGGTCGGCGCCGAACTGCTTTTCATCATCCAGGACCCACTCCGTTCCATCCGAATAGAGCAGGGTCAGCTCCGGGCGGAACTCCAGGGCGACCTCACTCCATTCCTCCACGTTCAGGCTGGTGTCCAGCACAATGGACACCGGACTGATGGAGAGCCTTTGGCAGGGGCCGTCGTTGTTCAGAGGGATGGTGACCTCCTGCAGGACGTGCTCCACAGGGAAGGAGAGCAGCGTCCCGCCGGGAGTCACGTCGGTTGCGGACACACCGTCCACCGCCCGGTTGAAGTAGAGCTGAAGTGTCTGGCCGCTGCCCGCCTCCAACGGGCGGGTGGTGCTCATGGTCAGCAGGTAGTAGGCACTGCCGGGGTCCTCCCCGTACAGCCACTCCCCCCAGCCGTTCTGGCCGTTTTCCTCCAGAGACTGGGGGGCTATAAAGCTTTCAAAGGGGGTCTGGGGGGAGCCGGAGGGACCGAGGATGATATGAGAGAAGCCCAGATGGGCCCAGGCCTGCGTTTCATCCCACTCCCCGTCGGTGGCGGTCACGTGATACAGCACCGTGTAACTCCGGGTGGTGAAGGCGATGCCGTCCACGGTCACCTGATATTCCCCGCAGTCCACCGACTGGCCGATGGTCTGATAGTAGGGGGACAGCTGCTCCGCATCCTGACCCATCAGTCGGATCAGCTGCCCAAAACCGCCCAGACCCCAGGTCATGGCGGTGCCCAGCACTAAAATGGCGCACAGGGCGACGGTAAAGGCCAGTTTCCGGGCCGGCCGCCGCCGGACCGGCTGCCTGGCTCTGGCCCGTACCCGGGCCTCCAGATGGTTCAGCTCAGGGGGGAGGGGGCGGTCCGCCTCCTCCTGCCGCATGTGCAGGTATTCTTCCTTTCGTTCCATGGTATAGCCTCCTTCATGTCAAGTCCAGTTTCAACAGTTCCAGGGCCTTTTTCTGCCTGGCGTGAACGGTGCTTCGGGGCAGGTTCAGGGCCCGCGCCGTCTCCTCCAGAGTGTAGTCGGAGAAGTAGCGAAGCAGAATCACCCACCGCAGTTTGTCCGGCAGGCGGGCCACCGCCTCCCGCAGGGGGAGATAATCCGGCTCCTCCCAGGATGTCTCCGGCAACTGGTCTGTGGGCTGCTCCCGGCCACGTCTGCGCAGTTCCCGGCTGCACTCGTTGATCAGGATGCGGGTCAGCCAGGTGTCGAAGTACTCCGGGTGGCGAAGCTGCCCGCAGGACTGCCAGCCCCGGAAGACCGCCTCATCCAGAATGTCGGTGGCGTCGGCGTCGCTGTCCAGCCGCAGACGGGCCAGACGCCACAGCCGTGCCTTGAGCCGCTCCACACCGGCCCAGTAGTCTTCCTGCGTCATGCTGCCGCCTCCTCTCCTCTTCACCCATTAGACCGGCGGAACGGGAAGATTTCCAACCTTTTCAGAAAATTTAGCCGGTGCAGTTCAAAACGGGCTGACCACATGCAGAGACGATTTACCATCAACATCCGAATGGAAACCCAGAACATGAGAACTGCAAGGCGTTTTGGACATGCAAAAGGCAGCCCGCGCCACATGGGACGAGCTTTTGTGGCGGTTTTTCCATTGCAAGAAGAGCACAGAACGAAAGCAGAAAGCTGATGTGCGCCCGTGCAGAGGGCAGGACATCAGCTTTCAGGGGTTTTTATTATCGTGATCACGCCTGGATCAGGGCATCCATTCGAATGCAACACAGATGTTCCGCAGTGGGGAGAGCGCATAGAGGGACAGACTGATGAGCTTCTCCTGCCTGCAGCAGCCCGACAGGGAGGCCCGGCGCCGAAGGACAGCCCATGGTTGGCGGCAAAGAAGGTCAGACTCCTGGCCTGGAGGGACTCCTCCGCCTGGACCTCCGGCGGGAGGAGGACGTATCCGCACCAAGAGTCAACCTGAAAAATGTCTGCCTATGTCCGTGCGGTCTCCCGGCGCATGCCTGCGCAGGGGCATGCGGATTTGGAAGGGCAGCAGCCGGGTGTGCCCGGTCTCCCGGTACGGTTACCAGCCCAGGATTTTCAGATATTCCCGGCTTCTCCGGGCGGCTTCCAGCGGTGAGAGGTCGTAGTGCCTGTCTTGCTCCACAATCACCCACTTGGCTCCGGCTTCAAGGGATGCGCTCAGGACGGGCTCCCACAGCATCTGCCCAAACCCCACCGGGCGGAATTCAAACATACCGGTGTCCGCTCCGGCCTCTTCCGTGTCAATGCCGGGGAGCTGGCGTGGATTTTTCGGCTGGCCCTCTTTTACAAAGTCCTTCAAATGGATGAGTTCACACCGGGAACCATACTTTTTGATGTACTCCGAGGGATCCTGCCCCGCCACCTTGATCCAGCAGGTATCTGGCTCCACACGCAGCAGATGGTCCGGGATCTGGGCGTAGATGTCATCAAAGACAAACGTGCCGTCCGCCAGCGTGGAAAATTCAAAATCGTGGTTGTGGTACAGCAGCTGCATTCCCGCGTCCGCCACTGCGACGCCGATTTTTTTCATGGCGCCAATCACCACGGGGTACCCCGGCGTATTGTGGCGGTATTCCTCCGGAAGATAGGGCACCACGAGGTAGGACACCCCGATGGTCTGATACTCTTTGATGACTGCATCGATGTCTTTCATCATATCCGCCAGCGGGACATGGGCGCTGAGGGGGACCAACCCGGTTTCCCCCAGGGTGTCCCGGATGTGTTCCGGCTCCAGACCATAGGTGCCGGCCAGTTCTACTCCCTCATAGCCGAGTTCCCTGACCTGCTTCATCACCGCTGCAAACTGGTCGGGGGTATTCTCCAACAGATCCCGCAGGCCAAACACTTGAATTCCGACAGATAGTTTTTTCATATCTCTTGTTGTCCCTCCTGTTTTGATCTCATTTTAGCCTCATATCTGTGTCCGCCCCGGTCAGTTGTCCAGCACGGCATCCGGTCCAGTGGGGGGAGGGGGAGCTCACGGCATGGCATCCGGGCGTACACGCCGGGAGGCCATCTCGCAGATTCTGCCCGCCTTGCAGGCCTCCTGGATCCCGTGAATTCCCCCAAAGGTGTGCAGACCGCTGCAGCAAACCGACTGGCATCCCGTTCTGGCATCCCGTTCTGGGATGCTGTTTCTCTGGACATGTGAAGAAGCCATTTTTATAATAACACAAAATATGGATAATGTTTGTCCGTGAAGAGAAGTTTTTAGAGAAATTTTCCGCAGGAGACAGAAACTTTGTTTTGCGGGATGCCCTTCCGTCCCACCTTGAAAATCTGGGATGAGATGGCTCGGGTTGAGATTGAAAGCCTGCTATAAACATCGACAGAATTTGTGGGCTGTCTGGCTGGGGCATGTGCAGCGCCTTCCTGCAAGCTGCCGAAACAACCGGCAGGTCATTCTGTTTAGGGGCAAAAGAAACGGCGGCCTTGATTTACTCAAAACCGCCGGTAGTATGATAGTTCAAAATGGGAATGTCAAAGCGCTGCCCACACAGACGGGTTTCCTTTTCCGGGCGGGGCAGCATGACATTCATATGTCATTAAACTCCATTCCTGACTTTGACATTTTTCAATCTCTCTATTGTATCGTAAATATCCTTTTCTGTTGTTTCTGGATGGATGGTACACATTCGCAGGACTTTTTTACCGTTCAGTTCCGTAGTAAAAACTTGTGCAAAACCGCTTTCTGTGATTTCTCTGGAAATCGTTTGATTGATTTCATCCAACTCGTTTTCGGCGAGTTCTCCATCTGATATATAGCGGAACGTTACAATTCCAAGCTGTGCAGGAGATACGATTTCCCACGCTGAATTCTCACGAATGATTTTCTCTGCAAGTTCAGCCAAAGCACAACCATGTTCGATCATGCGCCCGATTTCCTCTGTCCTTATTACCTGTAATGTAAGCCACAGCTTTAATCCTCTGGCGGAGCGTGTTAGTTCTGGTCCCAGATCCCAGAATTCAATGCTTCCCTCTGATGTTTCAGCGTCCTTTAGATATTCTGGATGGGAGGCAAAACTCTTGATCAAACATGATTGGTTTCGTACCAAAACCACGCTGCAGCCATAGGTTTGTAACAACCACTTATGCGCGTCCCAACTCAAACTATCGGAAAGATCAATCCCGGATAGATTTTTCTGGCTAATCGCTATTTCGTGTGAAGCTGGACTATATCTTGTGGTGACCTGGGCTCCGCCCAGACCCGCAAGGGGATTCTCCCCTTGACCCCTACCCCTCGCCGGGGAGGCAGGGAAACAGCAGATGCTGTTTCCTGGCAAAAGGGTATCCCGTGTCGCTGCGTCAAGGGCTTTCGCGGCATAAATCCTCGCGCCATAGATGGCGCTGCGGTTTATTCCACGGTCCCTTGACTCCGCTCCCGCGCCATTTAGTCAGAGTCATTGCGTTTTCTAAACATATGGATTTTCCTGATGTAACCATCTCTGGGGCGCATGCACCAACTCTTCGCA